>JAZSFE010000041.1:0-6274 GCA_045532105.1 Faecousia sp. | reverse complement strand
TGCCGGCCCGACGATTATCGGACCGGACAGTGAGGTTCGCCATGGCGCATTTGTTCGCGGACCGGCTTTGGTTGGCGAAAACTGTGTGGTTGGCAATTCTGTGGAATTGAAAAATGTGATTTTGTTCGACAATGTCCAGGTACCCCACTACAACTATGTGGGCGACAGCATTCTGGGTCACAAATCTCACATGGGCGCTGGTTCGCTGACCTCCAATGTAAAGTCCGATAAATCCTTGGTGGTCATTCACGCGGAGACGGAAATTCCCACCGGCCTTAAGAAAGTGGGCGCGTTTTTGGGTGACTTTGTGGAGGTTGGCTGTAACAGTGTGCTGAATCCCGGCACAGTGATCGGCAGACAGAGCAATGTATATCCGCAGTCCTCTGTACGGGGCGCAATTCCGGAAAACAGTATTTACAAAACCGGCGGCGTGATCGTTGCCAAGAGATAAGGAGAATCTTATATGGGAAGATATTTTGGAACTGACGGATTCCGCGGTGAAGCTAATGTTGTTTTGACAGCAGACCATGCTTATAAAATTGGCCGTTTTCTCGGTTGGTACTACGGTGAGCTGAAGCGTCGTGCAGGCAGCAAGGAAAAACCTAAGTTTGTGATCGGTAAGGATACCCGTCGCTCCAGTTATATGTTTGAGTATACGCTGGTTGCAGGCTTGACCGCATCCGGTGCGGATGCTTATTTGCTTCACGTTACCACTACACCCTCTGTTGCTTATGTGACCCGGTCTGATGGCTTTGATTGCGGCATTATGATCTCTGCCAGCCATAATCCTTATTACGATAACGGCATTAAGCTGCTTAACAGCGCCGGTGAGAAGATGGATGAGCAGACCATTTCTCTTGTGGAAGATTATATTGACGGAAAGCTGCAACTGTTTGGAAAGCATTGGCCTGAGCTGCCTTTTGGCAAGCGGGAAAATGTGGGCGTTACAGTGGACTATGTTTCCGGCCGTAATAGATATATCGGCTATCTGATCAGCTTGGGTATGTACTCCTTTAAGGGTGTGAAAGTGGGTCTCGACTGTGCCAACGGCGCATCCTGGAATATTGCCAAATCTGTATTTGATGCGTTGGGTGCAAAAACCTATTTGATCAATGCTGACCCGGATGGCACAAATATCAACAATAACGCTGGCTCTACCCATATTGAAGTGCTTCAGAAATTCGTGGTGGAGCAGGGTCTGGACATTGGCTTTGCTTATGACGGCGATGCAGACCGCTGCCTGTGCGTGGACGAAAAGGGTAATGTGGTCAACGGTGACCATATCCTTTATATCCTGGGTCAGTATATGCAGCAGCGCGGTCAGCTGGATAACAACACTGTGGTAACTACGGTGATGTCCAATTTTGGCCTGTATAAGGCATTGGACGAAAAAGGAATCGCCTATGCAAAAACTGCAGTAGGCGATAAGTATGTGTATGAAAATATGGCAGAAAACGGCTGCCCCCTGGGCGGTGAGCAATCCGGCCATATCATTATCTCCAAGTATGCTACCACCGGCGACGGTATCCTCACCAGTCTGAAGCTGATGGAGGTCATGCTGGATAAGAAGAAACCCATGAGCCAGTTGACGGAAGGACTGACCATTTATCCCCAGGTGCTGAAGAATGTGCGTGTGCGCTCCAAGCCTGAGGCACAGTCTGATCCCAAGGTGCAGGCAGCGGTGGCATCTGTTGCAGAGCAGCTGGGCGATACGGGCCGAATTTTGGTTCGCGAATCCGGCACAGAGCCGGTGATCCGCGTCATGGTGGAAGCGCCCAGCGAAGAGACCTGCCGCTCCTGTGTGGATTTTGTGGTGGATATAATCTGCCGCCAGGGCCACGCCAAATTATCTTAAATAACCACCGACAGGCTTCTGCCCGGGTCAGCGGTTCTTCCACTTTAGGATGCTGCAGATACCGGAAAGAAGCCTGTCTACGTCTTCTTTGGTGGTATCCCGGGAGAGGGAGATGCGGAAAGAGCCGTCCGTTATTTCCGGAGAGCAGTTCATGGCGGTAAGCACATGGCTGCGATGACCCTTGGCGCAGGCAGAACCGGCAGAAACAAGGATTCCTTCGTCTTGCAGGATGTTTATGCTGTTTTGACTGGGAACACCGGGGATGGACAGGGAGAGAATGTGGGGTGCTTCATGGGCACCGTTGATTTTTACCTCATTCAGTTTACATAACTCTTGAATTGCATATTGCAGCAATTCTTTCTCCCGGAGGATGTCATTTTTTAAATTTGCGGATACTGCTTCGCAGGCAGCAGCAAAACCGAGTATAGCCGGTGTTCCTTCTGTGCCGCTGCGCATGCCGCTTTCCTGTCCACCGCCTAAAAGTAGGGCAGGGAAAGACTTCAGCCGCGGGCTGACATACAGCGCTCCTGCGCCCTTCGGGCCATGAATTTTGTGAGCAGATACGCTGATGAGGTCAGCTCCTAGCGTTTTGGCGGAGAAGGGAACTTTCAGGAAACCCTGGACAGCATCTGTGTGGAAAATAGCGTCGGGACACATCTTGTGAGTCAGTTTTGCCATGGCGGAAATGGGCATAACTGAACCCACTTCGTTGTTTACCATCATAATGCTGACCAGAATAGTGTCTTTGCGCAGTGCACACTTTAGGCTATCCGTGCTGATATTACCAAGACTGTCCGGCTGCAGGTAAGTGATGTCAAATCCTTGGGCAGCCAGTTCCTTCATGCAGTTTAGTACGGCAGGATGTTCGATGGCTGTGGTAACGATGTGCTTACCTCGTTTCCCCATGCGCTTTATTGCGCCGGAAATGGCCCAGTTGTCAGCTTCTGTGCCGCCGGAGGTGAAGAAGATGCGATCCGGCTCCGCGTCCATAGCAGCGGCTACCTTTTGCCGTGCAAGACGCAACTGTTTTGCTGCATCAATGCCAAAATTGTAAAGGGCGCTGGGATTTGCCCAACCATTTGTTAAGGCGGAGGTCATGGCCTCTACCGCCTCGGGGCAAGGTTTGGTAGTGGCAGAATTATCAAAATAGATCATATTATTACTTTCCTACACAAAATCTTTCAAAGATCCTTGCGGTGATGTCCTCCCGTACGGTAGCTCCGGTGACCTCACCCATGGCTTCCATGGCGCACTCAACATCCGTTAGCACTGCGTCCGGAGTCAGTCCCAGTTTTAACCCCTGCAGCGCCTGAAGCATTGCTTCATAGGCTCTGCGGATGGCATCGTATTGCCGGGGGTTTGTTAATACGGAACCGTCGCAGGGAGTACTTCCCGAGAACATCTCGCTTACCACATCAGCAAGCTGATCAAGACCTTGTCCGGTCTTGGCGCAGATCTCAATGACCGTCATAAACGGAAGGTCGCTGGGGAGGATGGCCTGCCCCAAATCGGTTTTATTGATAAGCGCTATGGCTTTTTCGTGTTCAGTGCATGCTGCAATGACGGCAAGATCCTCGCTGTCAAGTGGTTTTGAACCGTCACAGACGAATAAGAGAAGATCGGCATCTTCTGCTGCTTTTTTCGATCGTGCAACGCCCATTGCCTCAATGGTATCTTCTGTTTCCCGGATGCCAGCGGTATCAATGAGTCGAAGTTTGGTATTTCCCAGCATGACAGACTCTTCCACAGTATCCCGGGTAGTGCCTGCTACATTTGTTACGATGACCCGTTCAAAGCCGGCCAAAGCATTGAGCAGGCTGCTTTTTCCCACGTTGGGTTTGCCTACAATGGCCGCAGCTACGCCACTGCGCAGGATACGGCCCTGACCATAGCTGGATAGCAGGGCGTATAGGGATTTGGCGTTATTTTTTAAGTTGATTTCATAATTAGAAAGGCCAAAATCTTCGATATCCTCGTCAGGGTAATCTAAAACGGCATGAAAATGGCTGCACAGATCTGTCAGATCGTTGTAGATCGGCGCAAGCTTTTTTTGCAGAACACCTGCCACCTGTCCGGCAGCGTTGGCAGCGGCATCTGCGCAGTCAGCTTCGATGAGGTCGATTACAGCTTCGGCTTCTGTTAAAGCAAGCTTGCCGTTCAAAAATGCCCGTTTGGTAAATTCACCGCGTTTGGCAGGAAGAGCGCCTGCTTCATAAAGTGCTTCCAATGCGGCAGCCAGTACAGCAGGGGAGCCGTGGCAGTGAAATTCAACAGTATCCTCACCGGTGTAGGTGTGGGGGGCACGGGAGCAAATAGCACAGCATTGGTCTACGGTGCGTCCGTATTTATCCTGTAGACTGCCCAAAATAAGTTTTTTGTCCGGTACTTGGGGCAGAGGAGTGCCGCTTTTTGTGGTGAATACCCGATCTGCTATGGCAATACAATCATCGCCGGTCATGCGCACGATGCCAATAGCGCTGACAGTCAGGCCCGTGGAGATGGCAGCAATGGTATGGGACATCCTTATGCCCTCCTTTTCTGAAATGTTGTGGTTACTATAACACTTTTTTTGGAAAATTGCAATGGCGGGGTGATACATCCCGTATGCGGAAAATGGAATATTTTTAATAAAAATTGGATATTCTACTGCCTAGAGGTGGTTTTTTGGAGCAGACAATGTACCCGGGACAGATAACCGATGAAAATATCGTCAATATTTTCCGGGGAGCAGGGGATTTTCTTCGCCGGGAGCTTCATTGCGGTGCATTTACGCTGTATGCGTATGCCATTGACGGCCTTACTTCCGGAGGGGACATCTCTCATTATATAATAAAACCTATTACAGAGCATTTAAATGCGGATACTATGCAGGGCCTTTATGACGGGGCGCTTCGTGGGATGATCTATAATTCTGTGGCAGATGCCTGCCAGGATCTCGACAGTGTGGCCTTGAAATTGGTGAACGGTTTTTGCGTGATTTTGTTTCCTCAGGTTGGAGCGATCGCTTTTGAGGTCAAGACTTCGGATAAACGCGGGCCGGAATCACCTGCTGTTGAGAATACGGCAAAAGGACCGAAAGATGCCTTTGTGGAAACAGTGCGTTCCAACACAAGTCTTGTTCGCCGTCACCTGCGAAGTCCGGATCTTTGTTTTTACGAAACCCAGGTTGGCAGGCGTAGTATTACCAATGTGTCGGTTGTATGGGTGGAGGGCATCACTAATCCAACGCTGGTGGAGCGAATGAAACAGCGACTTGACCAAATTGATATTGACGGACTTCTTTCTCCAACGGCAGTAGAGGAGTATGTGACCGGATCAAGAGCAACGCCCTTTCCTTTGCTGCAGTACACGGAGCGAACGGATCGGTTTTGCCACGGACTTTTGGATGGTAGGGTAGGCCTTTTCGTTGACGGACTTCCGCTTGGATATTTGGCACCCGTAGATATTGGGTATTTAATGAATTCTCCTGAGGATATGGGGCGGGATTATATTTCTGCCTCATGGGTACGGATACTGCGGTATATCGCGCTTCTGGCAGGTTTTTTGCTGCCGGCGCTTTATATTGCATTAACCGTCCATCACGGTGGGTTGATTCCACCTCGAATCATGCAGATGATTCAAGAGGGCAGGGAAAATGTACCGTGGTCGTCCGTTTGGGAAGTGTTGAGCCTGTTGGTTGCATTTGAGCTTTTGCAGGAATCAGGTATTCATCTTCCTCAAAGCATTGGCCAATCCGTATCTATTATTGGTGGCATCGTGGTGGGAACAGCAGCCGTGGAGGCGGGATTGATTTCGCCCACGGCATTAATCGTTGTCAGTATTGCCGGCATATGCGGCTTTGTGATACCTAATCGGGATTTTGCTGCAGCAATCCGTGTGTGCAGATTTGTGCTGGCTGTTTTGGCATCGTTATTTGGGATTGTTGGGATAGTTGCCGGGTGTTTATCGCTTGTGCTGCATTTGGCAAGATTGAAAAGCTTGGGTGTTCCGTATTTAATCATGTTCACACCATCGTTGCTCCGCAAGCGGTTAAAGAATGAAAAATACCGAAACCGGCGCTTAAATCCTCAGGACCGACGCAAGCAAAAATAGCTATGGTTATGGGTGAATGAGATGGGGAAAACAGTCGATTTCTGATGCAAAATATTCGCGTCGAAAGAATGCGAAAAAAACAGTGAAAAACCTCTTGACAAGGGTGTGTGTTTTTGATACTATGTGCAAGCTGTCTGCAACGGAAGCGCTGAATATGACATAGTTAAAATAAAGTTGTCAAAACCGGAAAAAAGTTCTTGACAATGGTTATGTAGCTGTGATAGAATAAGCAAGCTCACCGTTTGGGGGCATCTGTACCTTGTAAATTGAATAATGTGAGACGAACTATAACACCTTGGACAATTATAATGGATTGTTTAAGCGTTT
>JAZSFE010000030.1:0-20006 GCA_045532105.1 Faecousia sp. | reverse complement strand
AAAAATCCCACCACCTCTATCATAGGCCAAAAGCCAGAAATGGAGGGGGCGGTGGAAATGTGTGGACAGAGTTGCTTGATTTCTCTGTGCCATCGGTATATAATTTGAGCAGGTAAACAGTTTGCAAAACTTGAATTTCCTTAATAAGACTTTCGCTTTCAATTATAGTCTAAGTATATCGGTAATAAGGAGGACAGATATGTACCAATTTCGAGCGTTGTATGAAGTAAATATGCAACAATTAACCACGTGTCTTAATCTGGCTTTTTCAGATTATGACCAGCCCATTTGCTTTACAACTGAATCGCTGAAACATTATCTTACAGCAAGCACTGTAGATCTTTCGTTATCTTTTGGTGCATTCTACAATGAACAACTTGTTGCCGTTATTCTCAATTCTGTAGGCATTTATATGCATCAAAGAGTTGTGTTCGATGCTGGTACTGGTGTCGTTCCCGAACACCGTGATAAAAAGGTATTTTCAGCGTTATTCGAATATACCATCCAACAGTTGAAGCATCATAACATTGAAAGATACTATTTGGAGGTGCTGCAATCCAACCATCACGCTGTGTCAATTTACAGTAAAAAAGGCTTTTCTGTTCAGCGGGAATACTCTGTGCTCTCAGCATCTGGGCATGGACATGGAGGGGATAATCATATTTCTGTTATTCCCTATCAGGATTTCACCCCTTTCTCAACCAAACATTCAATTGAACCTTCGTTCGAACACACTTCATACACAATAAATCAAAATCCTCAACTTTTTGAGGTCCTCTATATTAATGATCAAGCATACTGTATTTATGCAAAAAGGCATGGAGAAATTATACAGATGCATTATAATGAATTGGGCGCATTGAAGGATGTTGTCTCTGCTTTAATCAATCAGTACCCTTCTGCTATGGCAAAAAATATTGATTGTGCTTATTCCGATGTTGTACAAATGCTTATAGATATTGGCTTCGTTGAAATTACAAAGCAATACGAAATGGCAAGAATCGTTTAATTTAGGTTTGCAAATTCCAATTTGTCGAACAGATGAAAGCACCCGCCTCCGTGATGGAGGCGTCTGTTATGTTCGTCATGTTGGGGATGGCTTTGGGTGGCGAGAGTTAGGGGCAAAGATAATGGGGCTGTCTTGTGAAGATTCAACAAACAACTGTTAAAATATTTTGCAACTCTTTGAAAAAAAGACATTTGACTTTTGTGGGCGGACATGTTAGAATGTTGACAATAAGATAAAGGCTATGACGAAGACGGTCCGGCAAACCAGGATCACAGAGAGTCAGCGGTTGGTGCGAGCTGACAGAATGGTGCCATAAGACCCATCACTTCCGAGCTGAAGCACTGAAGCTGTTGCCAGGTGCTTACGTCTGCCCGCGTTAAGGGATAGCGCTTGTTAGAGCGTGAAGCGGCAACAATTGTTGCAATTTGAGTGGTACCGCGGGTATTGTATTATCAAGACTCGTCTCAAGGATATTGAGACGGGTCTTTTATTTTTTATTTACCGAAAGGAGTAATTACCATGAACCCCAATAATACCATGATGCAGTTGTCTGAGATCGCTACCCGTATTAAGGAAATGCGGGAGATTATGGGCTGGAGCATTGCTGAACTCGCTGAAAAAGTGGACTTCACCGAGGAACGATGCACCATTTACGAAAGTGGTATGATCGATATTCCTTTCTCTTTTATTCATAAGTGTGCGTTGGCATTTGATGTTGAAATGACCGAACTGCTGGAAGGCCGCGCTGCTTTTCTATCCAATTACACCGTTACCCGTAAGGGCGCCGGTCAGAAGACTGCACAGGAAGATGGCATTGATATTGCCAACCTGGCACCCAAGTTCCGCAACAAGATTGCAGAGCCCTACTGGGTTCGTTATGAATATGATGCTGCTCAGGAGAGCAAGCCCATCCATCTGGCCACCCACAGTGGCCAGGAATTTGACCTGGTGATCTCCGGCCGCCTGAAGATCCAGCTGGGTCAGCATGTGGAATATCTGAACGAAGGCGATAGCATCTATTACGATTCCTCTACGCCTCATGGTATGATCGCCGTTGGTGGTCAGGACTGTGTGTTCTGCGCGGTGGTTTTGCCCGGTGAAAAGACTGTGGAGACTGAGGTTCGCAAAAGCGTTGCCACAGCAAAGAGCTCTGCGCCTCTGGTCTGCGGTAAGTTTGTCAGCACTGCCGAAGATGAGAATGGCTGCTTGGAGTCCATCCGTTTCAAGAACACCGAGACCTTTAACTTCGGTTACGACATTGTTGATGAGATCGCCCGCCGCGAACCCGAAAAGCTGGCTATGCTGCACCTGGATGTGAATAAGACTGAGCGTCGTTTCACCTTTAAGGATATGAAGGATATGTCCAATCAGTATGCCAACTACTTCACCTCTTTGGGCATCAAGAAGGACGATAAGGTGATGCTGGTGCTCAAGCGCCATTATCAATTCTGGCCTGCCATGGTCGCGCTGCACAAGCTGGGCGCCGTGGCGATCCCTGCCACCAACCAGCTGAAAGTTCATGACTTCGTGTACCGTTATAATGCTGCCGGTGTTAGCGCGATTCTCTGTACCGCCGACGGCGATACTGCAGATCTGGCTGAATTGGCTGCGGCTGAGTGTCCTCAGGTCACCACAAAGATCCTGGTGGGTGGCAGTAAGGAAGGATGGCATGATCTGGATGCTGAGTATGCACTGTTTACCCGCCACTTGGATCGTCCTGCAGACGCAGGCTGCGGTGATGACATTGCTTTGATGTTCTTCACCTCCGGTACTACCGGCAATCCCAAGATGGCTGCCCATAAGCATACTTATGCACTGGGTCACTACGTCACCGCCAAGTACTGGCACTGCTGCGAGCGCAACGGTCTGCACCTGACCATTTCCGATACTGGCTGGGGCAAGTCTTTGTGGGGCAAGCTTTACGGTCAGTGGCTGTGTGAAGGCGCGGTATTCGTCTATGACTTCGATCGTTTTGATGAAAACGACATTCTGCCCATGTTTGCAAAATATAATATCACAACCTTCTGCGCACCTCCCACTATGCTGCGTATGCTGATTCGTGGCGACCTGTCCAAGTATGACCTGAGCTCCATTCATCACATGACTACCGCCGGTGAGGCGCTGAACCCTGAGGTCTTTAAGAAGTTTAAGGAAGCTACGGGTTTGGAGATCATGGAAGGCTTCGGCCAGACCGAAACCACTCTGACTATCGCAAACCTGGCCGGTACTACACCTAAGCTTGGTTCTATGGGCAAGGCTTCTCCCCAGTATGACATTGACATTGTGGATCCTGAAGGCAACAGCGTTGCTCCCGGTGAAGTTGGAGAGATCGTCATTCATACAGATAAGAACGTTCCTTGTGGCCTGTACAAGGAATACTATCTGGACGAGGAAAAGACCAACGAAGCCTGGTACGACGGCATGTACCACACAGGTGACACCGCATGGCGGGATGAAGACGGCTACATCTTCTATGTCAGCCGTATTGATGATGTTATCAAGTCTTCCGGCTACCGCATTGGACCTTTTGAGATTGAAAGTGTCATCATGGAGCTTCCTTACGTCGTGGAGTGCGGTGTTTCTGCAGTTCCCGATCCGGTCAGAGGTCAGGTGGTTAAGGCATCCATTGTGCTGACGAAGGGCACAGAGGGCACGGAAGAACTGAAGAAGGAAATTCAGAAGTATGTCAAGGAAAATACCGCGCCCTACAAGTACCCTCGCGTTGTGGTATTCCGTGACAGCCTGCCCAAGACCATTTCCGGTAAGATCCAACGCAATAAACTTTAATAAAAATAGGCAAGGGCAGTATCCGCTGCCCTTGCTTGTCCATAAAGGGGTATAATAAAAATGCGTTAGAATCCCCAGGTCGGTGGAGATGATTAAAAAAGATATATTGAATATCTGCAAAATTTTGACTGATTACACAGAAGTAAATTCGGACACTCTAAAAACACCCTGGCAGGATATTCCGAATCTTAAAGGGCCATTGACACAAATTGGATTTTTGATTTTGGTGATCTGCATTTTGAGGTTTATGAGGGAAAGGGCGGACATCTTCCCGGTGAGATCGTTTTGCCTGACTATCAGCACAAAGGAATACTGCGTGCAATAAAATCGCAGAGGTAGATAAATGTATTTCGATGATATGAAAATTGGCACGATTATGCAAGTCGCGCCGGCGGTAATTGAAAAAGAAAAGATGATAACCTTCGCGCAAACTTACGACAATATTCCTTTGCACACGGATGAGGAATATGCTAAGGCATCGCCATTTGGTGCGTTGATCGCACCGGGTGTAATGTCTTTTATGTCTGTGTGGGCAAAATTTCTGGAAATAGATTTTTTTGGGAAGGAACTGCTGGCGGGCAAGTCTACGAAGATCGAATGGATAAAACCGGTATATGCTGAGGATGTGTTGACCGGAAAGGCCACGGTAACCCGCCTGGTTAAACGCAATGACAGAAATGGTTTGGTTGAGATCACCATCGAAGCTTATAACCAACAAGGGGATTTGGTTTTGACAGATGTGACCGAAGCTGTAGTTAAATGCAGGGCGGAGGAGAAGTAATGTTAGGTGTTATTGTTAATGTTATTACAGTAATTGTTGGCTCGTGCATTGGCTTGCTGCTTAAGAAAGGCATTCCGGAAAAGGTCAGCAAGGCCGTTATGATCGGTTTGGGTGTTTGCACGCTTTATATCGGCATTTCCGGAAGCCTTTGCGGTGAAAACGTATTGATTTTGATTGCAGCAGTGGTATTGGGTGCGATCACCGGAACGCTTTTGAATATTGATGGCGGGATCAACTGCTTGGCTGAAAAAGTGGAGAACAGATTCAAAAAGAAAGGCGGGAAGGCATCTGTTGCAGAAGGTCTTGTGTCTGCAACTTTGCTTTTTTGTGTTGGTTCTATGACTGTGACCGGATCGATCCAGGCAGGTCTTACAGGAGACGACTCCGTGCTGATCACCAAAGCGACTTTGGACTTGGTTTCCTCCATGATATTGGCTTCTAGCCTGGGTATTGGCGTGTTGCTTTCTGCCGGCGCGGTGTTTGTGATTCAAGGCGGTCTTGTGCTGCTGGCAGGGGTGATTGCTCCGTTTATGGATGCAGGCGCTATCAATGAAATGACTTGCGCCGGTTCTTTGCTGATCGTGATGATCGGCACCAATTTGATGGGAATTACCAAATTCAAGGTAGCGGATTATTTGCCTGCGATTTTGTTTGCGCCTATTATTTACAATATCGTATTACTGTTTTAACATACATATCAGGCAGTAGCTTCTTTGACCATAAAGGCAACATTAGAACTGAAACCACGCTTGAGGCCTTGGGACAGTTCTTTTGAGCTTGCTTTCATTGGATTTACAAAGTATAATTTTATTAGGAAGCTTAAATTTTACGGAGTGAATGCTATATGTCAGTAAAGATCAGAAGAATGACAGAAGATGAGTTCGAAAGATTTTATCAATGGAGTGTGGAAGATCACGCAAAGGAATTGATGGGAGAATTGAATATATCCCGGGAAGAAGCGATCATGGAAACGAAAAAAGAGGTTGCTGGGATGCTTCCGGATGGCTTCCATACGGAACATAATGATTTTGTGACAATTGTAGCAGAGGAAGAAAATGCCGGATTTATCTGGGCGGTTTATGAGCAATCGCAGGGACGGAAGCAATGCTTTCTATGTGATTTTGCTGTTTGGGAACTGAAACGCCGTAAGGGGTATGGGGAGATGGCAATGAGGTTGCTGGAAAAGCGTGCTGTGGAAGCAGGCTGTGAGGAAATGGTGTTGTTTGTAGCAGATCAAAATGATTCTGCAAAAGCGTTATATAAAAAATGCGGTTATCAAGATCTGCGGCAGGAGAGCTACGGAAAGTATATGGTAAAACGTTTATAAGGGCAGCAATTAGCGTTACAGTGTTTATAAAATGGATGTAAAAGTTTTTGATTGAAAGAAAACACAGCCGTCGACGATTAAGTCGGCGGCTGTCTTTTGCCGTGGGGGGAGGGCTTTTGTTGGCAGAGGGATGGCTTGATTTCTGAGTGCTATCGGGGTATAATTCTGTTAGGGATATCCGTTGCTGTAAGGGAGGTTCGCTTCATGAAAAAGAGGACAGTGATCATTTGTATTTTCGTTGTGGTAATTGCTCTTGGCATGATCTTTAAGGATGCCCTGATTCGTTCTTATGTATCTTCCTGCAATGAGCAGCTGGAGACCTATGCAGCAAAAATGCTGGATAGCGGGGAACGGACAACGGGCAAATATGGCATTTGGAAAACGTCTTCTTATCCTGAAGACGGCATGGTCGAATTTCAGACAGGGGGATTTGGCCTTGTACCCAGTTCAACCTATAAGGGGTTTTACTATTCTGCTGACAATACGCATAAAACCTTTACCGCGGCTCATGGAGAGGCGATTTCTTTGGAAATCGACGGAGATCATGCCACATGGACAGATGGTACGGACAATCACGGCACATCCCGGCGCATTATGGAAAACTGGTTTTGGTTTGAAGCTAGTTTTTAATGTGATGCGCAGTTAAATATAGGAGCATAAAAAAGGCAGGATGGTTTGGCCATCCTGCCTTGCTGTGTTATTTCGGTCATTAAGTAGGAGCGCTGACGGAGGGGAGAACGGGGTCAACCAATGGAGTGTTCTTAAAAGTATCGAACAGTTTTACTGCGTTGGCGAATCGGCCTTCATGGGAGTAGCACTGGAAAATACCTACAAGCAGATGGCGGCCATTGACCTGGAAAGCAGATAGCAGACAGGCACCGGCTGCGTTGGAAGTGCCGGTTTTCATGCCTACAGCCTGCGGACGGTAATAGCCGGTGTAGGATTTTAGTAGCCAGTTGGTGCTGGATAGATTTCTGCTGCGGCCGTCAGAAAAGGTGAGCTTGGCATAGGCACAACATACGGTATCCCGGATGAGATCTACATCCAGACAGCGGGTTGCCAGGATCGCTAGGTCTGCCATGCAGGAGTAATGCTCCGGGTCGGGGTAGCCATCGCAGTTGACAAAATGGGTGTTGATAAGACCCATGGAGACAGATTGTTGGTTCATGGCCTCCACAAATACGTTTTCGGCCTCTTGGGCATCTAAGGTATCGTTGCCGGCAATCTGCCGGCCAACGGCAACAGCGATCAAATGAGCGGCATCGCTGCCGCTGGCGATCAAAGTGGCGCGGACGGCCATTTCTACGGACAGGCAGTCTCCGGGACGAAGCTCCGCCTTGGAGCTGTCTGCAAAGACCAGAGGGGAAATATCCTCTCCCATGGTGAGCATGGTGTCGGGACTTAGGTATTGCAGAGCAGTATAAATATTCATGAGTTTTGTGATGCTGGCAGGATATACCCGGGCATCTGCCTGACTTTTCATGTAAAGGAACTGCTTGTTGTGACAGTCATAAACAAAGGCTTTTTGAGCGGAAATGCCGCTGACATAAGAGCCGATGGTAATAGCTGTGGTGCTGACAGGGTCAAGGGGTGTGGTAGCGGGTTGCGGTGTGATGGGCGACGGCTCAAGTGGCCGTGTGGCAGGTATGGGGGTATCTGTAATTACAGGAGCGGACAGGGAAACTGCGGGCGGGGATGAGGGAATGGTCGTTGGGAGCGCAGTATCCGTCTCCGGTGGGGGCGGCAGGTATTCTGCCGCGTTGAGGGAGAGTATGGAAGTGCTGCCACAGAAAAGGGCGGAGAACACCACAATTACGGCTAGCAGCAGGGAAATTCCTTTGATTCGCGGCATCATGACAAAATTCCTCTTTTTGGGACAATTTGTTTTATTATACAAATCTGGTTGCAAAAAGTCAATGAATGCAGATTTTTCAGAGAGTTGCACATTTTGGTGCAACTCTCTTTTGCTTTTGTGGTTCAGGTGAGGAGGCGTGTGATGGAACAGAGGAATACGGAATCTGCATTAAAAAAGAGAATCCGGTCTGGAAAGCTGAAACGGGAGGATGTGGCAAGACGCTTAGCCGAGCTTGCATTCGGCAGGGCAAATGATTGTGTAAAACTGGTTCTGGAGGAGGGTGCGGCCTTGGATGAGCTGGATCTGAGCTTGCTCAGCGAGGTCAAGCGCAATGACAAAGGAACAGTGGAGATCCGGCTTGTGGACAGGCTTAAGGCGCTGGAACAGCTTGCTATTTTGGCAGGAGAGGACGGAACGGATTTGGAGTCCTTCTTGCAGGCATTGCAAGGGGGCGAAGGGCAAACATGAACTATCGGGCGTTCTCTCCAAAACAGCGGTTGGTGCTGAACTGGTGGCTGCCGGGAAGTCCCAACAGCAGCAAAGAGGCTATCGTATGTGATGGTGCGGTAAGGTCGGGGAAAACTTTGGCTATGGGGCTGTCCTTTTTTCTGTGGGCTATGGTGAGTTTTGACGGGATGCGTTTTGGCGTATGCGGGAAAACAATTTCGTCGTTGAAACGAAATGTCTTGTCGGAGATTTTGCCGCGGTTGGAGGCTTTGGGAGCTACGTGGAAGGAAAAACGGACCGAAAACCTGGTGACTGTGACCTTTAAGGGGCGGAGAAATCAGTTCTACATTTTCGGCGGACGGGACGAAAGCTCGGCTTCGCTGATTCAGGGCATTACTTTTGCGGGAGTACTTATGGATGAGGTGGCGCTTATGCCACGTTCTTTTGTGGAGCAGGCCTGCGCCCGGTGCTCGGTGTCGGGAAGTCGGCTGTGGTTTAACTGTAATCCTGCCGGCCCGGGACATTGGTTTTATAAGACTTGGATCTTGGAGGCGGAAAAGCGGAATTGCCTGCGGCTGCATTTTACGATGGAGGATAACCCCTCACTGACGGAGCAGATACGCGCTCGGTATCAACGGCTTTACAGCGGTGTATTTTACCGGCGGTTTGTGCTGGGTCAATGGGCGCAGGCGGAGGGACGAGTTTATGACTTTTTTGAGCCGGATATGGTAAAGCCTGTGCCTGCGGGCGAATTTGAAAAATGGTATATCTCCTGTGATTATGGCACGGTCAATCCCACATCCATGGGCCTTTGGGGGTGGCAAAAGGGTGTCTGGTATCGGGTGAAGGAATTTTACTTTAATTCCCGGGAACAGATGCGTCAGATGACCGATGAGGAATATGCGCAGGCCCTGGGGGAAATGGCCGGGACAAGGAACATTGAGGCAGTGATCGTAGATCCTTCAGCGGCCAGCTTTATGGAGGTTTTACGGCGCAGGGGATGGCGGGTGATCAAGGCGGAGAATGATGTGCTCTCCGGTATTCGGTTGACTTCAGATCACTTAAAAAGCGGACAGATGGTCATTTGTGAGGGCTGCACAGATTGCATCCGTGAAATGGATGAATATGTATGGGACTTAAGCAGTGGGGCAAGAGATCGGGTGAAAAAGGAAAATGATCATGCTATGGACGATATGCGCTATTTTGCTGCCACGGTGCTGAAAAAACAGGAAGTCGGTTTTGCCGTTTGCTCGGTGGAACGGAAAATATGAAAGGAGCGAGGAAATTGAAGCGAAAGCAACGAGAAAGAATGCCCACAGTGGTCAACTGTCAGCTTCGCAGCGGGCAGACCCATCCTTTTGGCGCACTTAAGGGGTTTGTGCCCTTAGGCGGCGGAGAGGAGAGGATCTACCGGGAGCTGCGGGAGGCTGTGCCGGTGATGGATGCTGCGGTGGGGAAGCTAGTACGGCTTAGTGGCGGATTCAGTGTGAAGTGTCGCAATGCTCTGGCACAGAAGAAACTGGAGGATTTTCTGCAGACAGTGTCTTGTGGACATGGTCAGGTGGGAATCGACAGTTTTCTTAGCGGGTATATGGACAGCCTTTTAACCTACGGCAGGGCAGTAGGGGAAATGGTCGTGGCCGGCGGGAAGCTTCAGGGAGTCTGCTGGGCGGATGTGACCGTACTGGAGGCCATGGAGGAGGAAAACGGACTGGATCTGACCCTCTGGGGTCCGGATGCCAATGGAAAAATGCGGCCGCTGCCGTATCAGCATTTGCTGCTGTTTAGCACATGGAATCCTGAACCGGCACATCCTTATGGGGTCAGCTTGTTTCGGGGCATGCCCTTCTTGGCGGATATTCTCATGAAGATATATGCTGCCATCGGCACCAACTGGGAGCGGGCAGGAAATGTGCGCTATAGCATTGTATGCAAAGGTGATGGCGATACTGATCCCGCGGTGCTGCAGCAACGGGGGAAACAGGTGGCGGCAGAATGGGCAAAGGCCATGGAGGACAGCAAAAATGGCACAGTTCGGGATTTTGTGGCCATGGGCGATGTGCAGATCAAGGTCATCGGGGCAGAGGCGCCTATTATGGATTCCCAAGTGCCGGTGCGGCAGATCTTGGAGCAGATGGTGGCAAAAACCGGGTTGCCGCCCTTCTTGCTGGGTCTTAACTGGAGCACTACGGAGCGCATGAGTACCCAGCAGGCAGATATTTTGACTTCTGAGCTGTGGGCGCTGAGAAGATCCGTAGAGCCGATCTTAAGGAAGATCTGCAAAATGTATTTGGTTTTGGAAGGACTGGATGATCATGTGCAGATCTTGTGGGACGATATTAGCTTGCAGGATATTACGGAAGAGTCCAAAGCTTCTTTGTATCGCGCTCAGGCGGCAAAGGCCCGGGCAGATGCAGGCTTGAAACCGGAATACGAAATGTAACAGGAGGTAGGAAATGGAAGTTAAAAAGGAAACAGATGTGCGCCCCAGCGGTGAGCCTACAGCAGTTCAGTTGGAGGCGATCAATGCTCAGGCGAAAGCAAAGCTGAAGACAGAGCAGGTGTATGTATTCTCTCTGCGGTTGTGCGACGATCAGGTGGATCGGGATGGAGAGCGGTTTGATACCGCGGCTCTGCCTGCACTGGCGAAAATGTTCATCGGCAAGACCGGTATCGTAGATCATCACTGGAGCAGCGATTCTCAGGTGGCGAGAATTTTTGAGACCCAGGTGGTTTGCGAGGATGGGGTCAGCTATATCAAGGCGTGGGCCTACATTCGTCGGGGCGGTAATGCCGAGGAAGTGATCGCGGATATTGAGGCCGGGATCAAGAAGGAAGTATCCGTTGGCTGTGCTATGGGCAGAGCCGTGTGCTCTGTCTGCGGCGGAGAATATGGCAGCTGCGGCCATCAAAAGGGTGAGAGCTACGACGGTCAGGTTTGCTGCGCCATTTTGAAAGAGCCCATGGATGCCTATGAATTTTCTTTCGTGGCAGTTCCGGCCCAAAGAAATGCCGGTGTGCTAAAAGCTATGGGCAGAAATAAGTGCTTAAAGGAGCTGGCGGAGGAATTTGGCGCGCAGAAGGAGTACAGAGAGCTTTTTAAGCAGGCGCAGCTGGGCCGCAGCTATGAAAAGAGTTTGCAGCAGGAAGTGGTAAAGCTTTGCATGCTCCTTGACCTTGGCGTGGAACGGGATGTTCTTCTGAAGGTCATGGAAAAAGTGGCAGCGGAGGAATTGCTGGCCATGAAGGATGCACTGGAACAAAAATGCAGTCAGATTTTGCCTTTTAAGCCGCAGCTGCAGCATGGCGAAAACCACAGTGAGCCGGTGGAAAACGGCTTTTTGGTGTAAGGGTTTTTCCGGCAAAGCCGGTGACCATAAATTTATTATTTAGGAGGAAAAATGAAAATGGGTTACGACAATCTGAAACTGGAAAAGGGCATGTACCGACAGGAGGGCATGAGCTTTACGCAGGTGCTGGAGTCTTTGGACCCCAGTGAAAATTACCGGGGTACTGCCCTGGAGGGTACTGACGCATTTCAGCGTCAGCTGAAGCGCTTTGGTATTCGCGCCAAGGGTGCAGGTTCTTCCACTGTGGAAAAGTTCTTCCGCGCCATGGACAGCGCTGTGCTGTTTCCTGAGTACATCGCCCGCACTGTACGGCAGGGCATGGAGGAGAATGATATTCTGCCGTCCATTGTGGCAACTACCACTATGATCGATGCTATGGACTATCGTTCTATCTACTCCAATCCTACGGATGAGGACAAGGAACTGAAGAATGTGGAAGAGGGTGCTGCGATTCCTGAGACCGAGGTCAAGACTAAGGAGCATCTGGTGAGCCTGTCTAAGCGCGGCCGTATGCTGGTGGCTTCTTATGAGGCTATCCGTTTCCAGAAGCTGGATCTGTTTGGTGTTATGCTGCGTCAGATCGGCGCACATATCCAGAAGCAGCAGCTGGCGGATGCGGTGAATGTGATCATTAACGGCGACGGCAACGATAACGCAGCGGTACAGTACGCTGTGGGCACCAATCCCATTTCCGGTACAGCGGGCACTCTGGGTTATGACCAGCTGGTGGAATTCTGGGGTCAGTTTGATCCTTACACTATGAACACCATTCTGTGCTCCACCGGGACCATGACCAAGCTGATGAAGATCCCCGAGCTGCAGAATCCCCTTACCGGTCTGAATTTCCAGGGTACCGGCAAGGCAGGTACTCCTTTGGGTGCCAATATTCACCGCACCGGTGCTGTGGCAGACGGCGTGATCATTGGCCTGGATAATCGCTATGCTCTGGAACTGGTTAAGGCAGGGGATGTGCTTGTGGAATACGATAAGCTCATTGACCGTCAGCTGGAGCGCGCAGCGATCACCTCTATTTCCGGCTTTGGCAAGATCTGTGACGGGGCAGCTGCCGTCTTGAATGTATGAGTTTGACTGAGCAGATCTATGCCCAGGCTTTGGTTCTCGCGCAGGATCTGGCGGATAGTGATCGGCCTATGCTGGAGATGCTGTGCAGGTCGGCTGAGGTGCAGCTGACGCAAAAACTGCGTGAGGGCATAACGCTCGAGGATTGCAAGGCGGATTTCGTGGCCAGTGCCAGCTTGTATGCATTGGCGGCCTTGACGGATATGGAAAATGCCAGTCGCCCGGAGCAATTTACTGCCGGTGATATTACATTGCGCAGAACGAGCAACAATGTGGGAGCTAACTGCCTTCGTTATCAGGCGGAAATGATCATGCAGCCTTATGTAAAGGATAGATTTTCTTTTGTGGGGGTGTGATATGCACACAACTGTAAAAAAGATGCTCCATCAGTTCGGTAATAGGATCAAGCGCGGCCGGCAGGGGGAAAATATCTTCTTTCGGGGATTTTTGCAGCATTCTGCATCGGTCAGCAGGCAAAATCTCAAACAGGAGTACAGCGTCTTGGGAAGAGTTCCAGGGGGGCGGTATATCCTGATTGCTCCGGCGGATGCAGATCTGTGTCGGGGGGATATGCTGTATGATGGCAGTTTGCAGGTGAAGTTGTGCAGGTTGGAGACGATATATTATCAGGACAAGCCCCTGTATCAGTGGGGCTTGTGTGAGAGAGCAGGAGGTGCTGATGTATGGGCAGAACGATCGTAGAAATGGTCGTAGATGCACTCAATACTTGGGGAATCCGGGCGGACAGGGCATGCCCCGGTGCGTGGATGCCGGAGATCGGCACTGTTGCTGCAGCTGTACAGCTGGCGGAGCTTGACCAAGGGGAGAAGAAGGCGGTGGTGCTGATTTCTGTACTTGTTCCTGCAGGAAGAGGGGCTGCAAGTGCTGAGGATTCTGCATTGGCGGTATGTCAGTGGATGATAGATCTTGGTGGTGTATGCCGTCAAAAAAAGGCGGAGTTTCTGCCGGCACCGGATTTGTTTTGTGTTGAAGTGTATGCCGAGTTTTTGGGGCAGGAGACGGCTTCCGGATGGGTTCCGGAAATGGAAGAGACTGTTTAAGTGAAGATCTAATAAAAAAGGCGTGCTGCCACATTGGCAGCACGCTTCATTTTTGTTTTTAGGCAGTAGGCTGGCTCTCTTTTAATAGATCAGCCAGAGTGATCCCCTCAAAAAATTCGTCGATCATCTTATCCAGCCGTTCCCACATGGGCAGCGCATGACAGCACTCAGATCGGGAACAGGCCGCAGCGCCCAAAGCGGTGCAGGAGGCGACATTTAATGCACCTTCAGTCAGCTTCAGTATTCCGCCCACAGTGTAATGTTCCGGGGAACGATTTAGCCGGTAGCCACCGCCTTTTCCGTGTACGGCGTCCACAAAGCCTGCCTTGGATAGGGTGGTCATAATGGCTTCCAAATATTTTTGAGAGATGTTTTCTGCCTCTGCGATCTCCTTAAGAGGGAGATATTCTCCATCGCCTTTTAGCGCAAGGCAGACCATGACTCGCAGCGCATAGCGCCCCTTTGTAGATACGATCATGGCTTAATCACAATGAGCGCAATGCTCGCAGTCGGGGAATTGCGCGTGATCGTAGGGAATGTTATTCTTGTCGAAGTAATCCTTCAAGGCATTTTTGATAGCCTCTTCTGCCAGAACGGAGCAGTGAAGCTTGTGAGCAGGCAGACCATCCAGGGCCTCGGCCACGGCTTTGTTAGTCAGTTCCATAGCTTCGTGGATGGATTTGCCCATGATCATCTCTGTGGCCATAGAGGAGGAGGCGATGGCGCTGCCGCAGCCGAAGGTCTCGAATTTTACATCTACGATAATGTCATTTTCGATTTTCAGATAGATCTTCATAATGTCGCCGCATTTGGCGTTGCCCACTTCACCGATGCCGTCAGCGTTCTCGATGACACCCACATTTCGGGGGTGCATGAAATGGTCCATAACTTTTTCGCTATATAATGCCATAGTAGTTCTCCTTACAAAATATATTGACGCTTGCCGTTTTGCAGATCCCGCCATACCGGGGAAATGCTGCGCAGATAGCTTACAACCTCGGGGACAACGGTGAGGATGTGGTTGATTTCTTCGTCAGTATTGTATTCGCTCAAGGAAAGCCGCAAAGAGCCATGAGCCACATCGTGGACTCGGCCGATGGCCAGTAGTACATGGCTGGGGTCCAGGCTGCCGGAAGTGCAGGCAGAGCCGGAGGAGGCGGCCACACCTTTCATATCCAGCAGAAGCAGCAGACTTTCGCCCTCAATGCCCTCAAAACAAAAGCTTACATTTCCCGGCAAACGATTCACGGGGTCACCATTAAGGGCACAGTGAGGGATTTGAGAAAGACCGGAGATAAGCTTATCCCGCAGAGCGGCAACCTTTTTTGTGTTTTCTTCCATGTGTGCGCAGCTTTCTTCTAAAGCAGCGGCCATGCCGCAGATACCGGGAATATTTTCTGTGCCCGCCCGTTTGCTGCGCTCTTGTGCGCCGCCTTCAATGAGATTGGTCAAGGCAAGACCACGACGGCAGTAAAGTGCGCCAACACCCTTGGGGCCGTGAAATTTATGGGCAGAGAGGCTGAGCATATCAATGTTTTGCTTTTTTACATCAATAGGTAAATGGCCGGCAGCCTGTACCGCATCTGTGTGGAAAGGAACGCCGGCGGCTTTGCAGACTTCACCGATCTCGGCAATGGGCAGAATAGAGCCGATCTCATTATTGGCATACATGACTGTGACCAGACAGGTATCCTCCCGCAGAGCGTCTTTTACCTGCTGGGCAGTGATATTGTGGTTGTTTTTCACATCCAAAAGGGTGATATCAAAACCGTCTTTTTCCAGCTTTTTCAAAGTGTGCAGCACAGCGTGATGTTCAAATGCGGTGGAAATGATGTGCTTTTTGCCTTTGCGTGCACCAATGGCAGCGGCAGATATAATGGCTTGATTATCCGCCTCGCTGCCACCGGAGGTGAAGTAGATCTCCCGGGCTTCGCAGCCAAGGCAGGCTGCAATGTTTTCTCTGGCGGATTCCAATGCCTCTTTTGCCTCCTGCCCTGCAGAGTGCAGGCTGGAGGGGTTGGCATAAATATTATCAAAATAAGGGAGCATGGCCTGAATTGCAGTCTTGCTCATCCTTGTTGTGGCTGCATTATCGGCATAAACTTGAAGCATATTCATTCTCCTTTTTATTTCCCTAGTAAGTTCATAGGTAATATAGCATTATTTACCTATACTGTCAATAGGTAAATAGAGCAAAAAACACTGCGCTTGCACTTTTAATTTTGTAAATTTCTCCCTTTTTTCGCGACTTTTACTGTGGTTAGCTCGGTCAATAAGCTGGCATATTAAGAGGGCAGACAAAAAGGAGGGCTGACAAATGAAAAAATGGATTCTTTCAATATTATTAACGGCATTAAGCGTTTGCGCGTTGCCGTTTCAAACAAATGCAAAAGAGCTTGTGCCTGTAGGCAGGGTAGTGGGTCTGGAGCTAAGGGATGGTTCGGTGACTGTGGCTGCTTTTGATGAGCAGCTTGGCAGCGGTTGCAAAAGGGCAGGCATGGAAGTCGGTGATATCTTAGTGAAAATCGATCAGGTGGAGATTCATACGGCTGAAGATGTGCGTAAAGCTTTGGAACAATCCGACGGCACTGTGGATGTGCAGGTTTCCCGAAAGGGCAAGACCAAACATATACAACTGAAGCCGCAGATTTCCAAGGATGGGCCGAAATTGGGAGTGTACTTGCGTCAGGGTGTTACTGGGATCGGCATGGTCAGCTGGTATGATCCGAGTTCCGGCCTGTTTGGTACGCTGGGACACGGTGTGAATTGTTCCGGGGGCAAGCTTTTAGAGCTGAAGCAAGGTAACGCGTACGAGGCGCGGGTCATGTCGGTTAAAAAAGGAAAATCCGGAACACCGGGGCAGCTGATGGGCGCCATTGAAAAATTAGAGCCTATCGGCATATTGGAAAAAAATACGGCACAGGGTGTTTTCGGCACCAGTGGTCAGGGTTGGCGGGAAGAAGTTATCCCGATTGCAGAGGCAAAAGATGTGAAAACAGGAGCCGCGGTGATCCGTTCCACAGTGGCCGGAACGGAGCCTCGGGAATATTCTGTGGAAATCCTTAAAATTTATCCAAAATCAAAGCAAACCGGGCGAAATCTTCTCATTCGGGTCACCGATCCTGCGCTTCTTGAAGCCACAGGAGGTATTGTGCAGGGCATGTCCGGAAGTCCGATTATCCAAAACGGCAAGCTTATTGGCGCAGTTACCCATGTTTTGGTGAACGATCCAACTACGGGTTATGGAATCTTTATTGAAAATATGCTGGATGCAGCAGCGTAGGGCGGGGGTGGTGCTCCGCGCAGCGAATCGAAAATAACTATGCTTGCCGGTGGCAAGCATACATACACAATATGCTCCCGCCGTACTGATTGTATTATATTTTTTATACCTTTGTAAAAATATTTATTGACAAGGTTGGCCTATTATGAAATAATAATAACAGAAGAAACACAAAGGAGGCGGTCGCTATGGTCACGGCACATCAGTTGCCCTGCGGCAAAGCTTCCGTTTTGTGTTATTTCGATCTATCGAAGAGAAAACGCATTAAGAAGCAGAGAACGCGCGTAAGCTGCAGGGCAACATACCTGGGCTTACGCGCGTATTTTGATCGTTAAAACTTTATCATAGTGAAACGGAGGTTATTGCTATGTGAAAAAGTACAGAAGAATTACCGGGCTTTTTTTGGTTATTTGTTTGTTGCTATCTGTTACACCTAATGCGTGGGCATCAACAGGCGTAGAATTGGAACCGCGGTATGCGACTGGTACACCCAGCATCTCTAGCATTAGCACTGTTTCTGGAAATTTGGTAAAAGGCGAACAAGAAACAGTTCGAGTAACTATATTCTTTGCTCCTAACCCAGCGGTAAGTGATGCAAATTGTACAGTCAAAGTTTACTACAAAACGGATTCTACAGACGTTGAGATTGCAAATAAGCAGGTAGTAATTACAGGTACTACACATATAGATATTCCGGTCATTTTTCCTGCTGTTGGAAGTGCACAAATATACGCCAAATTATACGAATCTTCCATGGAGCTCGATAGTAGATCAAGAACCATTACTGTAATGGGAAATTGGAGAATTAGAATTGAGCTCCCAGAAAACCGATATGAAGAAGGAATACTTACATTGTATGACGGAAACGGCGTTACATTATTAGAAGCACCATGCTTGGGTCGTTCTGCCAGTAACGCCAGTATGAATGTAGTGTATGGCAACACGCCTACAGGTGAGTACACCGGATCTCTTTGGGGGCCTGAAAGCAATACGGACTCCTATGGTCCCCACAAGGTGGTTGCAATGACTGGTGTTTCCGGAACAATAATATCAAGTGGACGATCCGGAATATGGATACATGGCGGACAAAATCCTTCACCGACAGCTACGGATTATACGCTCACTCCAACATACGGTTGCGTACGGGTTACAAACGGGCATCAGAAACAAATTCAGGATTTGATCACTGCGTTGGTAAATGAAGGATATCACTATAGTGTGGGCAATATATCAATCGTGCAAGTCGGGTAATATTTTCAAATGAACGGGGGTATAATTTTTATGCAGCTATTCAGAAGGTTTCTGTGTGTATTGCTTGTGGCGTTTTTACTTATGCCGCTTTCGGTCGCAGCAGAGGAAAACGATCAGAAAGACTATTCGGATTTATTCAAAAACGGAACACATGAGGAATGGAAAAATGCTTTCTTGGAAGATCCCCGTTCATTTGTTTCTGCGCTGTCGGAGGAAAAATACGGCAGAATGATCACTGTGGTCGGATGGGCCCTCTATCCTGAGGATGTGGAAAAAAACGGCGACACCTATAAGCAGACACTGCTGACGCTTGTGCAGCAGAACGTGCTGAACCAAGCGGAAAGACGCGTGATCAGATGGATGCTCGATAAATTTGGCACAGAGTATGATATGTGGACGGAGGATGTAGATTATCGCGAGCTGTTCAGTCGGTGCGCGGAAATGGACGGAGCCCTTCCTGCTTATTATGCTGAAGAACTGAAAGAAGTTTTCTTAAGGGATCCTTACCGTTTTCTGCAGGAAATGTCCGATAGTGACGCGGATCTGGAGCGTCTTTCGACGATCCTTATGGATCGTATCTATTACGGAAACTATGATCGGCAGGAGATAGAAGAACTTTTGCAGGGCATGGAAAACAGCGGAAAACTTAATGACGCACAGCTCCAAATGCTACAACAGCTGCGGAATGCAGTAGATGGCTTGATCGCTTTGTACGGGCCCCTCCCGGAGCGGTCCTCGGGTGAGTCGGACATACAGCAATCAGAAATCTCCACCGAACCTGCACCGAAAGAACCGGACAAAAATATTTGGCTCTTGCCATGTGTTGGTATTGGAGTCCTGCTGATCGCCGTGATCGTTGTCGTATGCATTCGACGAAGAAAAACATAATAGCCGCCAGTTGACAGAGAAAAACAGGGCTGTAAAATAAGTCCCAAAAAAGTGCAGGCTGTGCCGAAAGGTGCAGCCTGCGAAAATATTTGTAGCAAAACGGCTGGCTCAGAAAAACCAGCCATTTTGCAGTATCATATACCGCATTGCCTTACACCTCCAATACATTTCTATAATGTTATAATAAAACAATGCTTCTTTAGCAAGGTCGCATATAAACTTGATGTCAGCAAGGTATGTTATACCAACGGTCCGGTTTTGCTCGGAATTTGTTGAAAATGTGAGAAGTCCCAAAATACGGTGCTTTCGACATTTCATCTATGTCAACTTAGGGATTCTCGTTGAGGTATGTAAAAACCTACCTTTTACCTGAAAAAACGCATAAAAACCGCAGAAAAACACAAAATTGTTTTGTCCCCTACTTGACATCAGCGTGAGCGGCAGTCCGATTATCCAAGACGGCAAATTGGTAGGCGCCGTAACTCATGTTCTTGTGAATGACCCCACAACCGGCTACGGCATCTTCATCGAAAACATGTTAGATGCGGCGGCATAATATACAAATGCTATCTGCAAGATAGAGAAAACCGGGCTCAGGAAAAATGCCTGAGCCCGGTTTTTGATATTACAACGCTTCATTCATTAAGCGGAACCACTCGGGGTGGTCAGGATCGAAACGGTAACGCTTCAGATTCGCAAACTGCAACCGTTCCTCCTTGATATTTCCGTTTTGAGAAATGTAAAATTCTCCATTTTCAAGAGATGCAATGCCTGTAGCCCCCCATTCAAAGTGAGAACCGTAAATCCTATTGTCTTTTTGTCCTTCTCCGATTTCGGCAGAAGTCAGCAGCAGACCGGTTTCACCGGGGCGGCCTTCCAACGGTGCT
>JAZSFE010000024.1:0-12223 GCA_045532105.1 Faecousia sp. | reverse complement strand
CCCATTGTGCAGGCCCTGGCAGGCTACCCTCTGTTTTCCGGCGGCGTTTGGGCCATCGCGGCGTTTATCCCCATTAACCTGTATAACGGCCAGCGGGGCTTTATCAAATCCCGGGTGCTGCAATACGCCTTTTATCTGTTTTACCCCCTGCACATGCTGTTGTTGGTTGGAATCAAGCAGCTATTACGCTAACGAGGTTACTTTTCATGAAATATTTTATTGCAACAGAACGCGACATTGCGTTTATCAGCAAGACTTATAACGAAAATATAGCCAGTCTACACGGAAATCACAGAGACCCCGATGTTTGGAAAAAGCTTTTGTCCGACGAAAACACAGCATACTATATCGTCCGGGCAGAAGACCCCGTGGCTTGGTTTCGCATTGACCTTGAAGACGGCGGATTCTGGCTGGGAATGCTGCAGGTAAAACCCGAATGCCAACGCAATGGCATAGGCAAATACATTCTGTCGGTAGCGGAAGACATGGCGAAAGCAAAAGGTTTCCAAAAAATAGGCGTTCACACCACGGAAGACAACCTTGCCGCGAGAGCACTTTATTTGTCCGCTGGTTACGCCGTGACAGAAATCGGGCCCTGCACCACAGCAGACGGCGTGGACAGAGTGGGATATACCTTTGAAAAATCGTTATAAGCAGCAAACAGCGGAGCAGGTTAATCTGCTCCGCTGTTTTATCTTTGCCTTACTTTTCGTTTTTGTAGATTTCCTTAAAGTACTTGTAGGTATCCACCTTCAGCTCGCCGCAGGCTGCCTCATCGCAAGCGATGATTCCATCGGGATGCATCTGCAATGCGCTGATGGTCCAGGCGTGATCCACACCGCCCTCAACACAGTGGCGCAGAGCGCGAGCCTTATTATGGCCGTTGATCACCAAAAGCACCTGCTTGGAATCGCAAACCGTACCAACGCCCACGGACAGTGCGGTCTTAGGCACCTTGTTGGGGTCGTTGTCAAAGAACCGGGAGTTTGCGATCAAAGTATCCTCTGTCAGCGCCCGGATGCCGGTGCGAGAAGTCAGGGAAGTGAAAGGCTCATTAAATGCAATGTGGCCGTCCACACCGCTGCCGCCCAGGAACAAATCAATGCCGCCGTAGGATGCGATCTTCGCCTCATAGCGCTGGCACTCTAATTCCAGATCTTCGGCCATGCCGTTAAGAATATTGATATTCTCAGCAGGAATGTCAATATGATTAAAGAAGTTGTCGTGCATGAAATACCAGTAGCTCTGGTCATGCTCTCTGGGCAGACCCACATACTCATCCATGTTGAAGGTGACCACATTCTTAAAGGTCACCTGGCCGGCCTTATTCATTTCGATCAGCCGTTTATATACACCCAGAGGGGAAGATCCGGTGGGCAGGCCCAAAACGAAGGGACGGGCTTCCTTATGATTGTTGATGGCATCAGCAATATGCTGTGCTGCCCATGCACACATTTGAGAATAATCATCTTTAATAATCAGTTTCATTTTTATCACGCTCCAATTCAGAATACGGGAACAGTGGGAAATCGTTTCCCACGGAAATTATTATACTCAATTTTTTTCATTTGTCTATTATTTTTTTATATACAGCAACTGCCTGAACACAGCAGTTGTGCACATATTGTTTTTAGGCAAAGAATATGGTATAATCCTTTTGTACCTCTAAAAAGGAGTTAACCGCTATGCATACACTTATTACCAAACAGGGAAAACAGTTAATGGAATCTGACAGTGCTCCCTGGGAAATATATCCCCGCCCCCAAATGCGACGGGATAGTTATGTTAACCTTAACGGCTTATGGGATTTTGCTGTCTCGGAAACATTCCCGGAGCAATATTCCCATACCATCCGCGTACCTTTCTCCCCGGAGTCTTTGCTTTCCGGTATAAACAAGCACTTTTCCGAGGGTACAGGCCTATACTACCGCAGAAAATTTTCCCTACCGGAAGGCTTTAACACGGGCCGGGTATTGTTGCATATCGGCGCAGCAGACCAAACCACAGAAATTTATGTAAACCAAACCAAGGTAGGTTATCACGAAGGCGGCTACGAATCCTTCACCATAGATATCACCTCTGCGCTGAAAGAAGAAAACGAGCTGGTCATCTGCTGTCGGGATGACCTGAATGACCTTTCCTTCCCTTACGGCAAACAAGTAACTCCGAAAAAGCGGGGCGGTATGTGGTACACCCCGGTTTCCGGCATTTGGCAATCCGTTTGGCTGGAATCTGTGCCGGAATCACATATACAGCAACTGCACATTGAAAATAGAGACTATGCTGTTCAGATTTCCATTGATCCGCCGCTGGCCGGCACTGTGCACATTCCCGGCCTCGGAGCGTTTCCTTTGGAAAACGGCGCAGTCACGATCTGCCCGGAAGCGCCCCATTTATGGAGTCCCGAAGACCCCTATCTTTATGATTTTTCCGTGGAAACCGCCTGCGACAAGGTAGAAAGCTACTTTGCCATTCGGCATTTGGAAACAAAAACCATCAACGGAATCCCTCGCCTGTGCCTCAACGGCAAACCTTATTTCTTCCACGGCCTGCTGGATCAAGGCTACTGGCCGGACGGTCTGCTCACCCCCGCCCATCCCAACTGCTTCGCCCAAGATATTCTTGCCATGAAATCCCTGGGCTTTAACACTCTGCGCAAGCACATTAAGATAGAACCGGAACAATTTTACTATGATTGTGATCGTCTGGGCATGGTAGTCTTCCAAGACATGGTGAACAACGGAGATTACGATTTTCTGCGGGACACCGCTCTGCCCACCGTAGGACTGCAGCGCTTGAACGACAAACACCTGCACCGAAACAAAAAATGCCGCACCCGTTTCTTGCAGGCCATGGAGGTAACAGTAAAACAGCTGAAGAATCATCCATGCATCTGTTACTGGACGATTTTTAATGAAGGCTGGGGTCAATTTGACAGCGACCGGGTCTTTGAGATCATGAAAGCCCTAGACAGCAGCCGCTTTATTGACAGCACCTCCGGCTGGTTCCGAAGAAAGAAAAGCGATGTGGACAGCCGACACGTATATTTCCGCCCCATTCGGCTGAAAGCCGGAGAAAAGCCCTTGGTGCTTTCTGAGTTTGGCGGCTATTCCTCTGTGCCCAAAGGACACGCCTTTACAGAGGAAAAGAACTATGGCTACGGAAAATTCGAAAAAATGGAAGATTTCCAAGCCGCCCTTGAAAAACTTTATTGGGAACAAGTGCTCCCGGCCTACCAAAACGGCCTTTGCGCCGCCATTTACACCCAGGTTTCCGATGTAGAAGACGAAACCAACGGCCTTGTAAGCTATGACCGGGAGATCTGCAAAGCAGATCCCGAAAAAATGCTCGCCATCGCCCAGGCTTTGGCCGAGCCGCCACTGTAACAAAAAACACCGGAGGACTTCTTCAGTCCTCCGGTGTTTTCTTATGTTACTTGCCGCAGAGCTTCGCAAACAGCTCCATATACCGCTGGGCCGGTTTGTCCCAGCTAAAGTCCTGGGTCATATCCCGGTGCTGCAGCTCGGCAAAGCCTTCCCGGTCTTCATGATACAGCCGCAAACAACGCTTCACTGCACTCATAAAGTCCTCGCCGTTATAACTCTGGAAGGTAAAGCCCAAGCCGCCCTTTCCGGCTTCATCCGCAGGCAAAACAGTATCCCGCAAACCGCCGGTGGCGTGTACCACAGGCACTGTGCCATAGCGCATGGCGTTCATCTGACTCAAGCCGCAAGGCTCGGACTTGGACGGCATGAGATAAATATCTCCGCCGGCGTAGATCCGGGACGCAAGGGCCAAGTCAAAGGTGATCTTTGCCGCCACGCGGTCAGGATGCTCCTCTGCCAGTTCCCGGAAGAAATGCTCAAATTTCTGCTCGCCCGTACCCAAAATCAACAGTTGGAAGTTTTCCTCCTGCAGAAGTCTTCGGGCAATGTAACACAGAAGATCCAATCCCTTATGCCCTGCCAACCGGGTCACCATGACCATCAGCGGCACATCGGGCTTCACCGGCAACCCCACTTCCTTTTGCAGCGCTGCCTTGCAGGCAGCTTTTCCCTGCCGGAATGTATCGGCATTGTAATTTGCCGGTAGTGCAGGATCTTTCTCCGGGTCAAACGTATTGATGTCAATGCCGTTGGTAATGCCGGTAAGCTTTCCCGATGCATGAGAAAGGATGCCGTCTAAGCCATGGGCATAGTAAGGATACATCAACTCCCGGGCATAGGTCTCGGACACGGTGGTCACAAGGTCCGCCATTTCAATGGCGCCCTTCATCAGGTTCACAGAGCCATGCATATCCAAAACTTCCCGGTACTGCTGGGGCAGAGCCAGAACATCATCAAAGAATCCGCCATGGGCCCAACCTTGATACTCAATATTATGAATAGTATACACGCACTTGGTTTTGGGCAGACAACTCTGATAAACTGCTTTCAGATAGGGCACAACCGCCGCCGCCTGCCAATCGTTGCACTGAATTACATCAGGAATGAAATTCAGCCGCACCATGGCTTCCAGACAAGCCTTGGCAAAATACGCAAACCGCTCCCCATCGTCAAGATCTCCATACAAAGAGCCCGGACGCGCACCGAAATAGTATTCGCTGTCCACAAACAGCACCCGCACACCGTCCTTACGGCCTTTCAGTTCCTTGATTCCGGCATACTGCTGCCGCCAACCCAGAGCCAGCTGCCAGGTGGTCACATCCTCCACCTTCAGGGCCTTATTTTCCTTGATCTTCTTATAATAAGGAAGAAACAGCACCACTTCATTGCCGGGGATCCGGGCCAACGCAGCAGGCAGGGCCTCCATGACATCTCCCAGGCCGCCGGATTTGATATAAGGTGCGCCCTCAGAAGCCACAATGGCTATTTTCATACAATGTCTCCTCTTTTTATCACAATGGGATTCTTGGGTGTGCCGTGCAGCCGTGCGCCGGGACGGACTACCACATCCTTATCCAAAATCGCGTACTTCAGATCGCAGCCCTCGCCAATGCGAGCGTCATTCATCAACACGCAGTTGGATACCTTCGCGCCCTGACATACCGTCACATTCCGAAACAGCACCGAGTCGCTCACCTGTCCGTCAAGGACACAGCCATCTGCCAAAATGCAGTTATCAACGCTGCAATTTTCACCGTAGTAGCTGGGCACGCGGTCGCGCACCTTGGTAAATACGGGATGGTTGCGGCCAAACAGATCATGCCGGAGCTCGCTGTCCGCCAAATTCAAGGAATTGCGGAAATATTCCTCCACCGTATCGTTAAACAGTGCAACACCGCCAAACTGATACACATTGATGCTCAGTTCACCCTTTTGCCACTGACCCAATACCAAGTCTCTATCCATGTGGTAACGGTTGCGGGGAACGAATTCTTTCACCGTCTTTCGCAGCAGCGCCTTGGAAAGCACAAACACGTCTATAGATGCCAGGTATCCCTCGGGAGCAACATAGTCCACCGCAATATCGGTGATATTGCCGTCATCATCCAATTTCAAGGCCAGGTCCAGCTGCTTGTGGCCGTTGGCAATGCCGGTTTTTGTAACCACCGTCAGATCCTTGCCGCTTTCCATATGGGAGTTCAGCACCTTTGTGAGATCCAGATTGCTCAAAACCGAGGAGTCTGCCATGACCACATAGCCTTCTTCCTCGCCAAATTCCAGCACATTAAAAGCTGTATACAAAGATTCCAGCTTGCCCCGATAGCCGGCGCTGGCACTGGTAGCAAAGGGTGTTAAAAATTCCAGGCCTCCCTCTTCCAGCTCCAGGCCCCACTCTTCTGCAGAGCCAATATGGTTCATCAAAGAATGATAATTCTTCCGGGAAATGATGCCCACGTGGCGAATACCCGCCGCTGCCATATTGGAAAGGTGAAAATCCACCAACCGATACCGGCCGCCAAAGGGCAGGCTGGCCATGGTGCGCTTTTCTGTGAGTTCCGGCAAATTTGCATCGTTGGCAAAAATAAGACCCATAATATCCATGTTCCGTTCCTCCTTAGCACATTTCTCCGGGCAGCAGTACGGCATTTTCTTCCACCACTGCACCCTTGGAGGTAACGCTGATCTTCTTGCGCTCCTTTGCGCCGAAAGAACCGCCAACCACCGCATTGCGGCAGATACGGCTGTCCTCGCCCAGGATCGCATGGCGGACAATGGCACCGGGCTCGATGATCACTCCGGGCATAACCACACTATCCTCCACCACAGCTCCTTCGCCGATGGTACAACCGGTGGAGATCACGCTGTGGCGCACCGTACCATAAACTTCAGAGCCTTCTGCAATAAAGCAGCCCTTGGTCACTGCCTTCTCATCTATGTAAGAAGACGGCAGGGCATCGTTCCGGGCAGAGATCTTGGAACGCTCGTCTCCCCGAATGTCAAAAGCGGGGTTTACTCCCAAAAGATCCATGTTCGCCTCCCACAGGGAGTCGATGGTTCCCACATCCTTCCAATAACCGTCAAAAGGATATGCCATCATTTTGTGTCCGGCATCCAGAAGGTAGGGAATGATGTTTTTACCAAAGTCATTGGAGGACTTGGGATTATCCTCGTCTACCAGCAAGGCCTGGCGGAGCACCGGCCAGTTAAACACATAAATGCCCATAGAGGCATTGGTAGATTTCGGCTGCTTGGGCTTTTCCTCAAATTCATATATAGAATTGTCCGGGTTGGTGTTCAGAATGCCGAACCGGGAAGCCTCAGAAAGGGGCACATTACGCACCGCGATGGTGCAGCTGGCCTCGTTCTTTTCATGGTATTCCACCATAGCGGCATAGTCCATCTTATAAATATGGTCGCCGGAAAGGATCACCACATAATCCGGGTCATACCGCTCAATAAAATCAATATTCTGGTAGATCGCATTGGCTGTGCCTTTGTACCAGCCGCTCTTTTTGTCATGCCGCTCATAAGGAGGCAGCACCTGGGCGCAGCTGCGGGTCTTGTTCAGACCCCAGGGCTGTCCGTTACCGATATATTCATTCAGCTCCAAAGGCTGATACTGGGTCAAAATGCCCACCGTATCAATTCCGGAATTCACACAGTTGCTCAAAGGAAAGTCAATAATACGATACTTTCCTCCGAAAGGAACTGCCGGTTTTGCGGTTTTCTCCGTCAAAACCTTCAGTCGACTGCCCTGACCGCCGGCCAGCAGCATAGCAATGCAGCGTTTCTTGTAAAAATACATAGTCACAGCTCCTTACTTTGTCCCCGTTGTCGCCTTTTGCGCGCACAGGACAAATAATACTGATAATATCATAACACACTTTTTTTCATTGGGAAAGGGTCAAAGCGTCTAAAATATCCGACAAATTTTGGTTATTTTTAACAATATTCCTCCACGCAACCGGTGCTTCCTGTGGAATTTCATCACCCTTTGCCCGTTTCTCCAACCAAACCGTGCCCAACCAGCGGCCAAATTTCATGCCGATGCCCGGCAGTTCCGCAACCTTGCGGTAGCCTACACGGGTGTGAAATGCCAAAGAATCCGCATTTTCGGAAGTGACTACCGCATAAATGACCCGGTAGCCCTGCAAAAACAAAAGATGCTCCAGCGCAGCGTAAAGCTTCCGCCCCACACCGTTGCCGTGGCGATCCTGAGCCACATAAATGGACACCTCACAGCTCCACTGGTATGCCGTCCGGGAATAAGGAAGGCTTGCATAAGCATATCCCACCAGCCGGCCATCTTCCTCCCATACCAGCCAAGGAAACTGGCTGGTGATTTTTTCAAACCGGAGGGTAAATTCCTCCAAGCTGGGCACCCTGTATTCAAAGCTGCAGGTAGTGGTCAGCACATAAGGGGTATAAATTTCCAAAATTTGGGGAATGTCCTTTTTTTCTGCCAAACGAATCATGATCGTTCCTCCCTGTTTTCTCTTCCCTTATTTTAAGCAATTTTTGCTCCAGCGTCAAGGTTGACAAGTGCCCGTTTCGGGAGTAAAATGTTGAAGTACTGTAAAACACAAAGGAGGGAACACCATGGAATCCGGCAGTAACGGCAATATACCCGGTCGAAGTAGCCTGCGGCCGCGATTTCCTGCGGCCTGATACTCCTTGACCGGTGTATAGACTTCTCATAATGTATAGGAGGATATGCACCATGACAGAACAGTTTGCAATTTTAGAAAAAGCTCTGCTGAAAATGCTTGAAGAGCGGAAATATGCCGCTCTGCGGGATCTTTTGGTAGTTATGAACCCCAGTGACGTAGCGGCTCTATTCCGGGATCTGGAAGAAGAGCGCATCCCGCTGCTGTTTCGGCTGCTGCCTAAGGAGCTGGCAGCAGAGACCTTCGTGGAAATGGAGCCTGATGATCAGGAGCTGCTGATCCGCAGCTTTTCCGATAACGAGCTGAAAGAGATCGTAGATGAGCTGTATGTAGACGACGCGGCCGCGCTGGTGGAGGAAATGCCCGCCAATGTGGTTAAGCGGATCTTAAAGCAGGCAGATCCGGAAATGCGCCGGTCGATTAACCAGATCCTGCGCTATCCCGATAATTCCGCCGGCTCTATCATGACCACGGAATATGTTTCCCTGCGCCCGAATATGACGGTGGAAGAAGCGATCCTGCGTATTCGCCGCCAGGGTGTGGACAAAGAAACAATTTATACCTGCTACGTCACCGCCTCTGACCGGCGGCTGTTGGGCCTTGTTTCTGTAAAAGACCTGCTGCTGGCCGAAAGTGACGAGCTTACGATTAAGGAAATTATGTTAACCAATCTGATCTCCGTCACCACCCACACCGACCAGGAAGAGGTGGCCCGGATGCTCAGTAAATACAATTTCCTTGCCCTGCCCGTGGTAGACGGCGAAAACCGCATGGTGGGTATCGTGACCTTTGACGACGCCATGGACATCATGGAAGACGAGGCCACCGAGGATATGGAGCTGATGGGCGGTATGACCCCCTCAGAAAAGACCTATCTTCGCAGCACCGCCTTTGACCTGTTCCGTAACCGGATTCCCTGGCTCATGCTCTTGATGGTGTCCGCCACCTTTACAGGGCTCATCATCACCGCCTTTGAAGGTGCGCTGGCCGCACAGGTGGCGCTGGCCGCATTTATTCCCATGCTTATGGGTACCGGCGGCAACTCCGGCGCCCAGTCCTCGGTTACCATCATCCGCGCCCTGAGCCTTGACGAAGTGCGATTCAGCGACATCGGCGAAGTTCTGTGGAAAGAATTCCGCACCGCCATTTTGTGCGGCATTTCTCTGGCCGCCGTGTGTTTCCTGAAAATATGGTTGGTGGACCATCTGCTCCTGGGCAACGAGGACATTACCTTTATGGTCAATCTGGTGGTTTGCCTTGCCCTGTGCGTCACTGTTATCCTGGCCAAAATCGTTGGCTGTCTGCTTCCCATTGGCGCAAAATTCATGAAATTAGACCCCGCGGTTATGGCAAGTCCCTTTATTTCCACCATCGTGGACGCCGTTTCTTTGCTGATATATTTCCTGTTTGCAAGAGCATTACTGGGACTTTGATACCATATAAATCCCCCCTGCCACAGGCAGGGGGGATTTTTTCATAAGGGAGATTGCTTGATCTTCGCATAACGGCGGGGGTACTGGATCGGAGTGGGCGCGATCTTTTTCAAAACGATCACCCAGTGATCCGCTCCGTCTATGGAGAATTTTTCCATCTTCTCCAGCTTCAAGCCCAGCCGACGAACCGCATTTTTCGCTTCTTCCAGTTCCTGCTGTGCGGCTGCGCCTTTCATGGCAACCACCGCACCGCCCACCTTTACAAAAGGTGCTGTGAGCTCCAACAAAATATTCAGCCTTGCCACCGCCCGGGATGTGGCGATGTCATACTGCTCTCTGCAGTCTGCAACAGCTTCCTCTGCTCTGGCGGTGACGCACTTGGCGTTCACCCCCAACTGGGGCAGCAATTCTTCCAGCCACTTGATACGCTTGCCCAAACTGTCCAGCAAAGTAATGTCTGCCTCCGGACAGGCAATGGCCAACGGCACCCCGGGGAAACCCGCGCCACAGCCCACATCGATCAACGACTTGCCTGCAATATCCACCGACGAGAAAACCGTAAGGCTATCCAGCAAATGAAGCTTTGCTACTGCCACCGGTTCCGTAATGGCTGTTAAATTCATGACCTGATTTTTTTCGATCACGGCCTGGGCAAAAGCGCAAAGCTGCTCCTGCCGCTCCTCCGGCAGTGCAAGACCCAATTCCTGCAGGCCGGTGCGTAATGTTTCACGCATCCCTGTCATATCCTTTCATGACGGTCATCCCAGGTCCACCTGGTTGCGGTCGGTGGGATCAAATCCCTCATCCGTTTCCCCGTGAGCAGGGGCATAAATCTCCTGCACGTACCAGGAGACCAAAAGATCGCAGACCTGTCCGTAAGACTGGATGCCGCTTTCATCGCCGCTGGCATTGATATAGGCATCGTTTACCGTATTGGCAAAATCCACCGCCGTGGGATCCTGATTCTCCAGCAGATAATCCCTGTAAAGCTCCAGATCCTTTTGCACATACTCATTCAGTCCGGCAAAGATATCCCGAGCAGCATTGGTCGCCGTGGTGGTACTGATGGACGACAGCGCATTGTAGCAGTACCGGAAGGCGATAAAATAACCGGAATACTGGAATACCGGATCCTCGTTGGCCCGGCAAGCCAAAAACGCTGCAAAATTCGCGTCCCGTTCCGATGCAATGCAGACCCGATGAGCCAGCTCATGGCACATGGTAAACGGTGTAATGATCCCGGGAATGTTAGGATTCACCGCCGCCTCGCCGGTAAGGGGCATGGTCACACCGGCAATGCCCATGGAGGTATACATACCCGCCCAACCAAGCTTCTTGACCGGTGCATCAGAACCGGCAAATACGGAATAAGAATAATCATAGGTCAGTGTCCTATAGCCGTCCGGGGCTTTTTCGCCCATTTCCTCAAAAGAGGGGAACTTTGCTGTGCCGTCGGCATTGCGCTCCACTTCCTGCGCCAAAGCATTGGCCTGATCCCGGAAATAGGTGGTAGCCTCTGTCAGCTCTGTTACATTATATCCGGTCGCCTTCAGCCGAATGTCCTCCGCCAAAGGCCCGGCATAGTTATTAAGTCCGTACACAGCAGTATGAAGCGACCACACCAGGCAGACACCCGCAAGCACCCATCCAAGCCACTGAGCCACATTCCAACGGAAAATGATCAGCAGCACAACAGACGCGATAAATGCACAGATCAGCAAAATTGCAAAGATCTGCCACATGCAAACATCTATGCCGGCGCTCCAATCTGCCATGGTGGTCACGATCAACCGGGAAACATAAGGATAAACCATGTCCACCAACACGCTGTGCGCATCAGCAAACTTGGTCACCGCCACCGTAATGGCAGCAATGATCGCCGCTACTATATATCCGCGCCAATATTTCAAAGGAATTCCCTCCTTTATAAATATATTTACATCTTTACATAGTATAGCACAGTTTTCCCCGCTTGTCTGCCCCTAATTTTGAAAAGAAAAAATTTTTTATAAATGCGAATAATTCCTATTGACAAACAGAAAATCCTGTGCTATACTGAGCTCGTAAACAAAACCAGCAGAACAAAAACGACAGGAGGTGCCCTGTGGAAAAAGCAACAAAGCAATTTCGAAAACGAAACGCCATATTAAACTGCCTGCGTCAGACCACGGCGCACCCGTCAGCGGATTGGGTCTTTGCCCAATTAAAGCCGGAGATCCCGGATCTGTCCCTGGGAACAGTTTACCGGAACCTGGCTCTGTTCAAGGAGCAGGGGTTGATCTCCAGTCTGGGCACCGTAAACGGTGTTGAGCGGTTTGACGGCGACACCCACCCCCACGTCCATTACATCTGCAGCAAATGCGGTAATGTTCTGGATCTAACCCATGTGCAAATCCCCGAGGAACTTAACAAAGCCGCTGCCGCCGATGCCGGCGCAGAGGTCACCGGCTGCCAGCTTACCTTTACCGGTACCTGCAGCCACTGCAAAACTCAAACATTTTAAAACACTATTAACTTAATTTTTGGAGGAATTGATTATGAAAAAGTTTGTTTGCCCCGTTTGCGGTTATGTCTATGAAGGCGAGTCCATCCCCGAAGGCTATAAGTGCCCTGTTTGCAAGGTGGACGGCGCAAAGTTTAAGGTTATGGAGACCGAAAAGCTGGCTGCCGAGCATGAATACGGCATCTACGCCAAAACCGTAAAGAACAACCCCGACAAAGTCGGAGGCCAAGCGGT
>JAZSFE010000006.1:0-40995 GCA_045532105.1 Faecousia sp. | reverse complement strand
AAATTTTATTATAATACCCTAGCTATCGGGGCATGGCGAAGCTTGGTATCGCGCTTGGTTCGGGTCCAAGAGGCCTCGGGTTCGAATCCCGATGCTCCGACCAAATAAGTAATCCCACCCCGTGTGGGATTACTTATTTATATGGCAGAGGGATTCGAATATCCCGAATGCAATATGCCTGTGGCATGTTGCTGACACCAGTTCAAAAGCTGGTGGCTACCATAATTTCTGCCGCAGGCAGAAATGCAAACGAATCCCGATGCTCCGACCAAAAATCCGGAGATCACTTTTGTGGTCTCCGGATTTTTCTATTGACTTTGCATCTGTTTTAGAAAGAATATCACAGCAACACCCGTAATCAATATGCTGTAAAATAATACCGGCAAAAAATGAGTTGCAGCAGCCTGAAAATTGCCGTTCAGTAATGCCTTTTCCATTTCCACAGCATGAACAAAAGGCAAAATATTTGCAACTCTTTCAAAAATCCCCCCCACAAGGTTCAAATCAAACCACACGCCGGAAAGCCACGCAGACAGATTGGTAAGCAACGCTCCACATACTCCACCAACCTGTTTAACACCCAATACGCTGCCGCAGAACAATCCCAGAGAGATGTTAAATACGGCCATCGGAATTATTCCAACTATGGCATATAGAATGTTTAAATTCAGATTCAAGCCTAACAGAATCGCAAACAAATAGCAAATCACGGACTGCCCAATAGCAATAGGCAAAATCGGAAGCATATAACCAATTATAAAATCAACACCGGCCAGAGGTGTGGTATACAGTCTTTGAACAAACTCACTCTCCCGGTCTTTTGCAATTAATGTAGCAGAGAACAATGTCATGAAAGAAAGTCCAAATACACTGATTCCAGGAGTTAAAGCTTGAATTTCAAAAAGGCTGACAGGGATATTTGCCTGCATAGCACTAAGCAGCAGCAAGAGAACCACCGGGAACCCAAAACCAAAGCACAAGTTGATAGGATCACGCAATATTTCCTTGGCGCACCTTTTGGAAAAAGCAACCATTTTCATATTACCCCTCCTTTACTATGGTGACAAATGCACTTTCAAAGTCATTCGTTCCGGCAAGAGTATTCAGTTCATCAACAGTTCCCACAGCAAGGAGCCGTCCGTTCTTCATGATGCCAATCCGGTCAGAAAGTCCCGCTGCTTCCTCCATATAGTGCGTTGTCAGAATAATCGTAACCTTACCTTTTAGTGATCGAATCGTATCCCATAGCTCATGCCGCGCAATCACATCAAGGCCAAGGGTCGGTTCGTCCAAAAAAAGAACTTCAGGTTCACTGATCAATGCCATGGCAATACTGACACGTCGCTTCCAGCCGCCTGATAATTTCCCTGCTTTCCTCTGCAAAACAGAACCCAAAGAAAATTCCTCAGAAAGCGCTTCCGTCCTTTCCTTTGTCTTTTCCTCTGAAAAGCCATGAATTCCACAGATCAACTCAAGGTTTTCCTTTACAGTAAGGTTCTGTGCAACTGCAGTTTCCTGCGGTGATACGCCGATGAATCGTTTCACAACATCCGGGTGTTGAGTAACACTGTATCCACAAACAAAAGCTTCGCCATCCGAGGGTTTTGTCAAGCAGGAAAGCATTTTGATCGTAGTAGTTTTTCCAGCACCGTTTATACCTAACAACGAGAAAAGCTCTCCCTGACATATCTCTAGATCCAGTTTATCAACTGCTGTTAATTTCTTATAACGTTTTACGAGCGAATTTGTTTTAATTGCCAGCATCATGTTCCCTCCGAAATAATTTTAATAGGAACATTATAGCAAGATAGAATAATTAAATGTTAATTCTAGACTATTCGGTTACTGGGCGTATCTAATCGGTATGTAGTTGCACCTGTAATGTGATAAGCAAAACGCCTCCGGCGATACCGGAGGCGTTAGCAATCACAAAATTATCTCTGCTGCTGCAGGGTGTAATGTACATCGAATGCCTTTTCTTCGTCAGTAAACTTACGCAGTGTATTCACAACTTCACCATTGTTCCACTTGCGGTCAGTAACATCTTCCGTAGTACCCATAATGGTAACATTAACCTGACGGCGACGTGCACGAACATGATCCCAGTCCACGAAGTAAACATGGGCAAACTCACCGCCATCCAGGACACCATCCTTAATGGTCATAACTTCGCTGCGGCCAAAGAACACAGAGCGCAGGTGGCCGTCAGTATTCATAGAAGTAAAATCGCCGGGCTCATTGACATAGCGGCCAAACTGAGAATGGATGGGGCCGGGATGACGATAATCGCCCTCGTTCACATAGTCGGGGATCATCTTGCGCATGATGTCCAGCAGATCGTGCTGCAGGAATTCCAGATCAAAAGAATCAATATCGTGAGAACACTCCTGAACCATAACAGAACAGGTAGTGTGGTGAGAAGAGATCGCAACAGTACCGTTCTTAACACCGGATTCTTTTACCATCTCAATGATTTCCTTGGAAATGTCATGAAAGGTGGGAATCCAGCCCCGGGACTGAAGCTCCAATTCCTTCTGATACAACTTAAATTCCATACTAATACCTCCAAAAAATAGTAACAATATGTATAGAGCCAACAACACAGCCTGGTTTTCAAACGGTTTGATATTACGTTCAAACCCAGCACATTATAGCACTGCATTTTTCATTCGTCAATGAGAGAACGTCATAATTATTAGAAAATTGTATAAAATGCGAATTGAAATATATACAAAAAAGTACTATGCTCTATGTATAGATATAAAATATTGTTGTAAAGGGTGTTTTTCTATGATTACAAAGGAAGCTTTGTCCGCTGCCCGCAATGCCTACGACATTGAAGCAGAGTGCATTATTCAGATGAAAGACCATTTTGATGAAACTCAGTTTTCAAAGGCCGTTGAGCTTCTGTGCAACGCACCTCGTATCGGTGCTGTCGGCTGTGGCCATTCCGGAATCGTCTGCCAACACTTTGCACACCTGATGTGCTGCATTGAACGTCCGGCCCGCTTTATCAGCCCCGCTGAAGTTGTACACGGTGCAACCGGTTTCCTGCAAAAAGGTGATGTAATGGTGTTCGCTTCCCGTGGAGGCAAGACAGGAGAGCTACTGCCCATCGTAGATATTTGCAAAGCTAAGGGCGTACATATTATTACAGTTACCGAAAATTTGGAATCTCCCCTTGCAAAAGCTGCAGATGTAGTTTTGAAACAGCATGTAAACAAAGAAACAGACAAATGGAATGCCCAAGGCACCACCAGTACCACCGCACTTTGTATGATCTTCCACGCTCTACAGGCTGCTATGATCGAACATACCGGCTATAAGGCTGAGCAGTTCGCGCTAATCCATCCCGGCGGTGCTGTTGGCGAGCGGCTGAATAAGAAATAAGGAGAACTGTTATGGCGATCTTATCCCCTTCCATTCTGGCTGCAGATGCCATGAATATGCAAAAAGACATTGAGGTCACTAAGGATGCCGGTGCAAAATGGATCCATGTTGATGTGATGGACGGCAATTTTGTGCCCAACCTTTCCTTTGGCTATTCTACAGTACAAGCTCTTCGCCCTATCACAGACATGGTGCTGGATGTACACCTGATGATCGACAGACCCATTCGCTATGTTGATCAGTTTTGCAAAGCAGGTGCGGATTATCTGACCATTCATGTGGAAGCAGACACTCCCGAAAACACAATGGCTGCACTGAAGCAAATTCGTGCTAACGGAGTCAAGCCCGGCATCGTGCTGAAACCCAAAACTCCTGCAGAGGCACTCGCCCCTTATCTTAAACTTTGTGACTTGGTTTTAGTCATGACTGTTGAACCCGGCTTCGGCGGCCAAAAATTCATGGCCGATATGATGCCCAAAGTAAAGCAACTACGCAAAATGCTTGACGAGGTTAACCCCGACTGTCACCTTGAGGTGGATGGCGGCGTTGATCTGGATACAGCTATTACCTGTAAAGAAAACGGTGCAAATGTGCTTGTAGCCGGCTCTGCATTCTACCGCGCCCAGGATAAAGCTGCATTTGTACAGCGTATCGAAGCATAATATGGAAGTTTCCATTACATTAAGCGCCAATGCAGGTATCTGCATAAGCGTAGGCAATGACGCAATTTGGGTAGATGCTCTGCACAACAAAAAAGTGCCCGGTTTTTCCTCTGTTGCCCCTGATTTAATGGCCGATATTATGAAGTCCCAGAATTTCCCCGCGCCAAAGGCGATCTGCTTTACCCACGACCATCCGGATCACTATTCGGCAAATCTTCTGGAAACAGCACAAAAGCAATATCCCTTGACGCAGACGATCATCCCTTGGAATACGAATGCCGATCATTGGCGCGTGGGCAATATGGAAATCACCGGTTACAAACTTCCCCATGACGGGGACAGGTATGCAGAGTTGCTCCATTACGGCTTTCTGATTGCAGTTAATGATAAGAACATTTTAATTCCCGGAGATTGCAGATTGTGTGAACCTGCCCTATTGCAGTTGATTAATGACCGCACCATAGACCTGGCCATGTTAAACTTTCCTTGGTACACATTGAATAAGGCACGAGCATTCGTGGCCGAACACATAAAGCCACAATTCACTGTTCTCTACCACCTACCCTTTGCCAAGGATGATTGTAACAGTTACACTAAGATTGCAGAAATTGCCACAAAAAACGAAGCCAATGCATTCCTTCTCACAAAGCCATTGCAAAAAATAGTATTGGATATTTAAAAACTCCGGTTCATAAGAACCGGAGTTTTTCTTAATTGCAAATAGTATTTATCAGCTCTTGCGCAGTAATCGTACCCAGGTAGGAATGCAGATCAACATCCTTTAATACTGCCATTAGGCACTCCTCCCGACGCTCACAGCCGGCGAGTAATTCTTCCAGCTCAGCAGTAGGCTTTACAGCAAGAAAATCGCCAAAAATATGAATGTCCGAAATTTTACCTGCTTCAACAGAAAGGCGGACATCCAATAAACCACCATCAAATCTGTTTTTGCTCCGGATCTGACACTTGGGAGATCTGCCGTAATTCCATTCCCATGCATCATATTTCGTTTCTTTAAGCCTTAAGACTTCCTTCAAATTGTCAGAAGTCAATACAATTCGCTTTGCATTACTAACCAAAAAAAACGATTTCAAATGCTCCCAAAAACGCTGTACGGTCATATCTTCACCAAGAAAACTGCGAATATTCCCTACCCTGCTTTGCACAGATTTCACACTCTTGGAAAGGAATTTCTCCGGATCGGGATTCAGCGCCCCCTGGATCATTGATGTATCCGCATCAAACAGCAAAGTACCGTGATGCAGGATCCTGCCTTTCAGTACCTGCTGAGCTGTGCCGGAAACTTTTTTCCCCGAAACAAGAATATCATTTCTGCCAGAACTGCTGGCATCCAACCCCAGATCTTTTAAGGCATTTACTACGGGAGAAACAAATCTCTCATAGGTCTGCCGGTCAGTGCTGTCAGTGTCTGTAATAAAGGAATAGTTAAGATTCCCCAGATCATGATATACCGCGCCGCCGCCTGTATTTCTGCGAACAACACGGATGTTATTTTCATTTACAAACCCCTGGTTGATCTCCTCAGCAGTATTCTGATTGCGTCCTATAATTACAGCAGGTGCATTTTGCCACAGCATGAGCAAATTACCCTCGCGGTAATTGGTCAGTACATACTCCTCAAATGCGAGATTATATGCAGGATCTGTGGAATTAGTCTCCAAATAATAAGTTGGTATCATACAGAAATACCCCTCTTTCTGTGTCATAATAACACGAATCCGATCCATAAGCAAGTACGGCAAAACTTTTCCGCAAAATAGCATTGCAAAAAATATAATTTCCATGTTATAATAAGCGCAAGAAAAAGCAAAGGACGAAAGGGGTATTGTATGAAAATTTTAGACAGAAACCCTTGTTTAGCCCCCTATAAGGCAGACCTGTTGCTTCGCCAGAAAAATTATAAAGAAACGAAGAAAGCACTGCTCAAACACGGGCAGCGGCTTAAGGACATTGCCAAAGAGCACCTGTATTTTGGCCTGCACAAAATCGGAAAAGGCTGGATCTACCGGGAATGGGCGCCCGGCGCAGAAAAAATGTATTTCACAGGCGACTTTTGCAATTGGGATCGCCATGCACATCCCATGACAAAATGCGACGGTGGAGTATTTGAACTTACGCTGCCCGTAGATCTGTTGAAAGACGGCCAAAAAGTAATGGCCATCGTAGTGCATAACGGTCAGGAATTTGACAGGATCCCTGCCTATGCCACCAGAGTTGTTCAGGAACCGGAAACCGGCGCGTGGAATGCTGTGGTGCATACCATGGGCAAATTCCCCTGGACAGACGATGCATTTACTCCCCAAAAGGATCTTTTCATCTATGAATGCCACATCGGCATGGCGCAGGAAGAAGGCAAGGTTGGCACATACGCAGAGTTTCGCGACAATGTCTTGCCCCGTGTGAAAGCACTTGGATATAACACCTTGCAGATCATGGCAGTTATGGAGCATCCTTACTATGCATCCTTCGGCTATCAGGTTTGCAATTTCTATGCCGCTTCCTCCCGATTCGGCACTCCGGAGGACTTAAAATGTCTAATCAATACCGCACACGAGATGGGCATCGCCGTGCTGCTGGACGTTGTCCATTCCCACGCCTGCAGCAACACCCGGGAGGGTCTAAATCAATTCGACGGCACAGATCATCAGTATTTTCATGAAGGCCCCAGAGGCGAACACAGCGCCTGGGGAACCAAGTGTTTCAACTACGGAAAGCATGAAGTCATCCGCTTCCTTCTCTCAAATCTGCGATTCTGGATGGAGGAATACCATTTTGACGGTTTCCGTTTTGATGGCGTGACTTCCATGCTGTACCGGGATCACGGTCTCGGCAGCGATTTTATGAATCTTGACTCCTATTTTTCCTTAAATACGGATGTGGAAGCTGTCACCTATCTGCAGCTAGCAACGGATGTTGTTCGTCAGCTGAATCCCAAGGCCATACTGATTGCGGAGGATGTTTCTGCCATGCCCGGACTGTGTCTACCCTGTTCTGAGGGCGGCATTGGTTTTGATTATAGACTGGCAATGGGCGTCCCGGATATGTGGATCAAACTTCTAAAGGAAGTTAACGATGAAAACTGGGATCTGGGACATATCTATTTTGAACTGACGAACCGCTGGCCCGGTGAAAAGGTTATCGGATACTGCGAGTCCCACGACCAGGCTCTTGTGGGTGATAAGACAATCATGTTCCGCCTGTGCGATCAAGAGATGTACTGGTCCATGTCCGTAGATACACCCAGCATCGTCATTGACCGGGGCATGGCCATGCACAAGATCCTACGGCTTCTCACTATGACCCTCGGTGGCAGCGGTTATTTGACCTTTATGGGAAATGAATTCGGCCACCCCGAATGGATTGACTTCCCCCGTGAGGGCAACGATTGGAGTTATCACTACTGCCGCAGGCAGTGGAGCTTAGTGGATAACCAAATGCTCAAATATAAATTCTTAAATCGCTTTGAGCAGGACTTGGTCGCCCTCGCAAAAGAGTATAATCTTCTCACAGCTCCCGATTACAGACTCTTTATTCACGAGACAGACAAAGTTCTGGCGTATGAAAAAGGCGATCTTCTCATTGTCATCAATCTCAATCCCACACAAAGTTTTGAAGGATATAAGTTACCTCTGCGAAACGCCGGTCCTCACCAAGTGCTTCTGTCTACAGATGATCACTGCTACGGAGGTCACTGGAGAGTCGCGCATCAAATTTATATTCCCGAAATCGACGAAAACGGAAATCCGCAGATTCAGCTATATCTGCCGAACCGTACAGCCATTATTATGAAAAGGAGCGATGATAATGGACGCAAAAACCGCATTACTGACAAGAAGAAGCGTGCGAAGCTATCGAAATGACCCCATACCAAAAGATGTGCTGGACAGGATCCTCACCGCAGGCACTTATGCGCCATCCGGAATGAATCGGCAATCAGCCATTATCCTTGCCGTAACGGATAAGAAGATCCGGGATCAGTTGTCCAGGATCAACGCTGGCGTCATGGGTGTCGAGGGCAAAGACCCGTTTTACGGCGCACCGGTAGTGCTGGTTGTGCTGGCCCGCAAAGATATGCCCACCTACCTGTATGACGGCAGCCTTGTTATGGGGAACCTTATGCTGGCGGCCCACACAGAGGGAGTTGCCAGCTGCTGGATTCATCGTGCAAAAGAGACTTTCCAAACAGATGAAGGAAAAGCGCTGCTGAAAGACTTGGGCATTGAGGGCGAATACGAGGGTATTGGCAACTGCATTCTCGGCTATACTGATGAACCACTACCCGAGGCAAGACCGCGAAAAGAAAACTATATTTACTATCTCGACTAATACAAAAACTCCTCCATGTTACATGGAGGAGTTTTTAATAACCTTTACAGCATTTGCTGATCATTGAATAAAAGGTGAAACTGCATACCCAGTCGATCTGCGGCTTGTCGGCACAAAACCATACGGTTTAAGAATATTTCAAAATAATCCATAACAGAACTAAACTGGGTATCGACCTTCAACATCAGCGTTACAGACTTTTTATCCTCACTGATCACAAGCTCGGAATCCATAACGGAATAATTAACTCTGTCGTGAATATCAAATGCAGAAAACTCCCTGCTTCTAACGCGGCTGCGCCGAACATCTGACTTATCCGCAAGGATCAAAGCTGCAGCCACCGGGTTCACAGGGACGCCCGTCCCCTCATCGTGGTTACCAATGGCAGAGACCACAGTCGCGACCTCATCTGCAGGAAAACCCATCTTATCAAGAATACGAAATGCCATTAGCGCGCCGCTCTGAGAATGCTCAGACCGGTTTACAAGATTGCCGATATCGTGAAGGTATCCTGCAATCTTTGCCAGTTCCACTGTGCGTTTGGGATATTCCAATATATCCAAGATCTTACCGGCACGGCTGGCAACATTACCCACATGGGCAAAGCTGTGCTCCGTATAACCAAGAGCGCCCAATGTTTCATCAGAGCGTCGGATATAGATCTTGATAGATTCGTCATTTATGATTTGTTCGTAGGTCATAGTTGCCTCCGGGTATTATTTTCTGCGATACAAACACATCTCATAATCGATTCCGTCTTCCACACCGGATTGCAAAACTTCTGCCAAAAACCAATCAGGGTCAGCATCCAAATTAGGGAAAAAAGTATCAGATTCCGGCGAGATATGTACTTTCGTGACAAAAGCGGTATCGCAGTAGCCGAGCATTTGTCTGTAAACACTGCCGCCGCCAATGACCATGGCACGCTCAGCTGTCTTTGCAAGCTCCACAGCCTGCTCCGCACTTTGGCATACAGTAAATCCGGGAATATCTGCGGCACTTCTAGTTAGTGCCACATTGACCCTGCCGGGCAAAGGCTTTTGACCAGGAAAATCTGCTATGGTTCTGCGACCTACAATTACCATTGCTCCCCGAGTTGTCTCGCGGAAGAACTTCCTGTCTGCAGCAAGTGCCACAGGCTGAGTTCCGTCACGGCCGATCCCCCAGTCATCATACACTGCAACGATCAATTCCATACGTTACCTCAAATAGCCATGGGAATCTCAAAATCAAAGGGGTGATATTGGTAGTTTTCCATTTTGAAGGAATCCTTTGTAAATGCATAAAAATCGTCAATGGACTTATCCATAACAAATTCAGGAGCATCAAATCCGTCACGCTCCAACATTGCCTTAACCGCAGGAATATGGCGGTCATAAATATGGCAATCGGCGATAACATGGACGAATTCGCCCACTTCAAGGCCGGACACCTGTGCCATCATGTGGGTCAGCGCGGCATACTGCACCACATTCCAGTTGTTAGCAGTGAGCATATCCTGGGAGCGCTGGTTCAAAATAGCATTGAGCTTATTGCCGGTAACATTGAACGTCATAGAATATGCACAGGGGTACAGGTTCATGGCATGCAGATCTTGGAAATTATAAATATTTGTCAAAATGCGCCGGGATGCGGGATTGTGCTTCAGATCGTAAAGGACACGATCCACCTGATCCATATCTCCCTCTTTATAGTGGTGCTTTATGCCCAGCTGATAGCCATAGGCCTTGCCAATGGTGCCGTCCTCCCCTGCCCATTCGTCCCACACATGGCTGCCCAGATCGCAAATGCGGTTGGACTTCTTCTGCCAGATCCACAAAAGCTCATCAATGGCGCTCTTCCAGTAGGTACGACGCAGGGTCATAATGGGAAATTCCTTGGAAAGGTCATAGCGGTTGACCACACCGAATTTTTTAATGGTGTGCGCAGGAGTGCCGTCCTCCCAATGAGGACGCACATCTAGGCCCACATCGGAAAATCCGTTTTCCAAAATGTCGAGACACGTCTGTCTGTATAGTTCGTCTGCTCTGCTCATAAGGAATCCCCTTTCGGTTTCTTTTTTCACATCATATCATAACCAAAATAGGAATACAAGTAAAAAATGGGACGTGCAAAGCACGTCCCATCATACGATCACAAAAGTTCCATAATCTTATCCGCATACTGCTCACAAGTTGCAGCAGAGCCGTCAGATTTCACAGTCAGCGGGCAAGCTGCCATAGCGTCCTCCAGCTTCTGTGCCGCAGTCCCGCGGCAAATATGACGCAGCAACAAAGCAGCGGCTTTTAGAATGCTGTCAGGATTTGCATACTCACCCATGCCCCGCTCGATCATTCTGGGCGCAGAACCGTGAATGGCCTCAAACATGGCATACTTATCGCCGATATTTGCACTGCCGGCTGTACCAACACCGCCCTGAAGCTGGGCAGCCTCATCGGTAATAATATCACCGTAAAGGTTGGGCAGCAGCACCACCTGGAACTTCTCACGTAAGCCCTCTTTCAGCAGGTTGGCGGTCATAATATCAATGTAATAATCCTCAACAGTAATGCCGGGATAATCCTTGGCAACCTCATGGCAGATCGCAGTGAATTTGCCGTCGGTCTTCTTCATAATATTAGCCTTGGTAACAACGGACAGATGGGTCTTTCCGTTGTTCTTTGCATACTCAAATGCAGCTCTTGCGATTCTGCGTGTACCAAGGTCGGTAGTGACCTTAAAGTCAACTGCCATGCCGGGAAGCTCAACACCACGACTGCCAAGCACATATTCGCCTTCTGTATTTTCCCGATAGAACATCCAGTCAATATTCTGCTCCGGAATGGTAACCGGTCGGCAATTTGCATACAGATCCAATTCCCGACGCAGCGCTACATTGGCGCTCTCCATTGTGCCACCGTGAGGAGTCGTAGTGGGGCCCTTCAGAAGCACATCACAAGTCTTGATCTCTGCCAAAACATCATCAGGAACAGGCTGATTCTTCTCCAGTCGATTCTCAATGGTAAGGCCCTGGATCTCTTTAATCACGATACTGCCCGCAGCAACCTCATCCGCCAGAAGCGTCTTCAGGACGCGAGTAGCATGCTTGGTAATGATGGGGCCAATGCCATCTCCGTCGATGACGCCGATGGTGACAGTCTTTTTCGTGGCGAAATCCGTCTTTTCCGTATTCATATTTGCCACACGGGCAATCTGTTCTTCCAACAGCTTTTGAAAAGCCTCGCAGGCCATTTTAACATCGTTCATTATAATCCACCCTCCTTGGTGTAATTCAGCAGTCCACCGCATAGCAGAATCTTCTGCTGACGCTCAGTAAGGTCACAAAGCGCCTCAAAGGATCTGCCGGTTGTTTCATCCATAACCGTGATTTTTCCGGCTGCCATGCTGCTCTGCAGGCTGTCAAGGCGCAAGGTATGGTTCTGCTCCAAAGCGTCATAGTCCGCAGGGTCAGCAAAAGTCAACGGCAGAATACCGGCATTGATCAAATTCGCAACATGGATTCTTGCAAAACTCTTGGCAATGACACAGCGAATACCCAGATACATGGGAACAAGGGCCGCGTGTTCTCTGGAAGAACCCTGTCCATAGTTGCTGCCACCCAGGATAATACCGTCACCTGCAGCCTTTGCACGCTCAGCAAAACTGGGATCACATACCTCAAAGCAGAACCTAGACAAATGAGGAATATTCGACCGATACGGGAGAATCTTAGCACCTGCGGGCATGATATGGTCAGTGGTAATATTATCACCAACCTTAAGTACAGCAGTGGCTGTAAGGGTATCTGCAAAAGGCTTGCTCTTGGGGAATTCCTTAATGTTCGGACCACGAAGAACTTCCACATCTGCTCCGTTTTCAGCAGGAGCAAGAACCGCAGAATCGTCAATTGCGAACTTCTCCGGCAGGGCGATTTCACCAATCGGATCCATTGTGGTAGGATCGGTAATAAAGCCGGTCAGTGCAGAAGCAACTGCAGTCTCAGGAGAGACCAAGTAAACCTGACCATCCTTTGTTCCGCTTCTACCAAGGAAATTACGGTTAAATGTACGCAAGGATACGCCACCGGAATTTGGTGCGAAACCCATGCCGATACAAGGACCGCAGGCACACTCCAAAAGTCTTGCACCGCTGGCCAAAATATCAGTCAGCGCGCCGCACTGACTAAGCATAGTCAGTACCTGACGGGAGCCGGGAGAGATAGAAAGGCTCACACCGGGTGCAATGGTTTTGCCCTTAAGCATGGCGGCCACCTTCAGCATATCCAACAGCGAAGAATTGGTGCAGGAGCCAATACATACCTGATCCACCTTAGTGTCTTTAAGGCTTGCCACCTGTACTACATTATCAGGGCTGTGGGGACAAGCGATCATAGGCTTCAGTGAAGAAAGATCAATATCGATGATCCGGTCATATACAGCATCAGCATCGCTCTGCAAAGGTGTATAATCCTCTTCTCTGCCCTGAGCCTTCAAAAATGCTCTGGTTACCTCATCAGAGGGGAAAATGGATGTGGTCGCGCCCAACTCAGTGCCCATATTTGTGATGGTAGCACGCTCAGGCACACTTAATGTGGCAACACCTTCGCCGCCCCATTCAATGATAGCGCCTACACCGCCCTTAACAGACAGAATACGCAAAAGCTCCAAACTCACGTCCTTTGCCGTGACAAAGGGGTTCAGTTTACCGGTCAAATTGACCTTGAACATCTTGGGCATGGTAATATAATATGCACCGCCGCCCATGGCTACAGCAACGTCCATACCGCCAGCGCCAAAGGACAGCATGCCCAAGCCACCGCCGGTGGGTGTGTGACTGTCAGAGCCGATCAGCGTCTTGCCGGGCTTGCCAAAACGCTCCAAATGCAGCTGATGGCAAATACCGTTACCGGGTCGGGAATAGTACACACCATGCTTAGCAGCCACGGTCTGCAAATAACGGTGGTCATCAGCATTTTCAAATCCACACTGCAGTGTATTGTGATCAACATAAGCAATGCTGAACTCTGTCTTGACCTTAGGAATACCCATAGTCTCAAACTCCAGATATGCCATAGTACCGGTGGCATCCTGAGTCAGAGTTTGATCTATCTTCAAAGCAACCTCGCTGCCGGGAGTCATATCACCGGAGACCAGGTGGGATGCAATTATTTTCTGTGCAATGGACTTACCCATTTTCCTATCTCCTTTTCAGCATATTGTACTTGGCGTTGGCAATATGCATTGCCATCACCTGCTGTGCAAGTTCCGCGTCTGCGGAAACGATAGCATCAAAAATCGCATGATGCTCGGCCAAGCTATTTTCTGCAACAAACTTGTTCTCCAGTGCAATCCTGCGATACCGGCGGGTCTTTCTGTGCAGAGGACGCAAAGTATCAATAATCACATTGCGATTACTCATAGTGCAGATGGCGTCATGAAAGGCATCGTCTGCTTCCCGCTGATGCTCAACATCGCCCTTTGCGTGGTAAAAGTCCTGCAGATCCATAATATGCGTAAGTTTCTTCTTCCCCTCCGGGGTAATATTGATGGCTGCATAATAAGCTGCAAGTGCCTCAATATGATGGCGGATATTCATGATATCTTCAAGATCATGCTCCGTAATACCCAAAACAACAGAACCCTTAGCAGTATCCTCGATCAAATGCTCTTGCTCCAAACGGCGCAGTGCCTCCCGGATAGGTGTTCTGCTGACACCAAGCTGTTCCACAAGCTTCAGCTCTGTTAATACCTCGCCGCGAGGGTAAATGCCCAGAATGATATCATTCTCCAGCTTATCAAAAATCTGATCTGCCAAAGAAACGGATTTGAAGTCAGCCATAAGCCTTCCCCTCCTTAAATATTTTGGAATTTTTCAGGTGCCAAGCGGTGCAGCATGGCATCCAATTCCTTGTCTGTCATGACTGTCTGACGACCGTCCTCATATTCCCGGTCGATCCACTCTTTCATGGTCTGTACGATAGGATCGCGCTTGTCGATCTGATCAGCGCCTTTCAGACGATAGTTGTTATTGATCCAATAAGCAATGCCGGCGAGTCCGGAAGTCTTACTAATCTCCACCACGGCAGGTCTGTTCAGCAGCTTATCTGTATCAAAGATCGTATAGATCTCAGCATCCTTGAGAAGGCCGTCGGCATGGATACCGGCCCGTGTGGCATTAAAACTGCGACCGGCAAAGGGCGTCATGGGCGGAATATCATAGCCAATATCATTGCGGAAGAAATCAGCGATCTCCGTAATGGCAGTGGTGTCCATACCATCCAAAGAACCGCGCAGCGAAGCATATTCAAAGACCATAGCCTCCAGAGGTACATTACCGGTGCGCTCACCGATTCCGAGAAGCGAACAGTTAACAGCGCACGCGCCGTAAAGCCATGCGGTGCTGGCGTTGGCCACGCCCTTGTAGAAATCGTTGTGGCCGTGCCACTCTAAGCATTCACTGGGAACATCGGAGTAATGCTGCAGGCCGTAAATAATACCGGCAACGCTTCGGGGCATAGCAGCCTCAGTATACGGAACACCGTAACCCATAGTGTCACAAGCACGGATCTTAACAGGAATACCCGCTTCAGAAGAAAGCTTTTGCAGTTCATTAACAAAAGGAACTACAAAGCCGTAGAAATCCGCCCGGGTAATATCCTCCAAATGGCATCTGGGGATAACGCCTGCTGCGAAAGCATCCTTAATCGCACCCAGATAATGATCCAGCACCTGAGAGCGTGTCATTTTCATCTTCTTGAAAATGTGATAGTCGCTGCAGCTGACCAATATGCCAGTTTCTTTAATGCCCAAATCACGAACCAGTTTAAAATCTTCCTTGCTTGCACGGATCCAGCTGGTGATCTCAGGGAATTTCAGATCCAGAGACATACACTTTTCAATGGCTTCCCTGTCCTTCTTGCTGTAAATGAAAAACTCCGTCTGACGGATAATTCCGTAAGGACCGCCAAGCTTGGACAGCAGCTTATAGATATTGACGATCTGATCAACAGAATAAGGCTCTACAGACTGCTGGCCGTCACGCAGAGAAGTATCCGTGATCCAGATCTCCTCGGGCATGTTCATAGGTACGCGGCGGTGGTTAAAGGAAACCATGGGCACTGTACCATAGGAATAAATATCACGAAGCAGGTTGGGTTCCTGAACATCCTGCAATGTATACTTATAAGATTTTTGCTCTAACAAGTTTGTTTTGTTGGAAATTTCAAGCATATATGTATCTCCTTTCGCAACATTGATTTTATGTATACAATTATACTCTAAAGCAAAAAATTGTCAATATCAAAAATACAGCAGCCAGTGCCCTAGCTGCTGTATAAGTTGTACAAAAATCAGAACAACAGATCTATATCATACATCTGTAGCCAGCTATTGATCTGCAGTAAATAACAAATCGTCTGAGGTCTGCGCATAAGCTGGCCATACCATGGCCATTGTGCATCCGTATCAACGATTTTACCTACTGCATTCCGATCTACAAGACCCCAAATCGGCGCACTTGAGTTTTCAATAACCTTTGCTAGGCGGCTGCTGACAAGCTCCAGATATTTCGGATCCCAGGTCTTTGGGTAAGGACTCTTTTTCCGCCAAAGTACCTCATCCGGGAGCAATCCCCGCATGGCATACCGGAGAAGCCCCTTCTCCTTCCCCTCGTAATCCTTAAACTCCCATGGAACAGCGTACAAATATTCCGCAATCCGGTAATCGCAGAAAGGCACTCTGACTTCCAGACCCGAATACATACTCATTCTGTCCTTTCTGTCCAAAAGCGTCTGCATAAACCACCGGAAGTTCAGATTTACCATTTCCTTCATTCTTTTTTCCTGATTTGATGCGCCGGGCAATATATTACTCATGGTACAGGTGTTCAAATACCTGTCTCTTACAAAGGCTTCCGCGTCAATCTTCCCGGAAAGGTTTGGATGCAGCAAACTACATCTGATAGCCGTATTTTGCGCCCAGGGGAAACCATCCAGATCCCGCACCTCAGGATCGCGATACCAGGGATACCCGCCAAATATCTCATCCGCACATTCTCCGGATAGTGCAACGGTAACATGTTCTTTAATATGTTTGCAAAACGCAAGCAAGGACATATCCACATCCGCCATGCCCGGAAGGTCTCTTGCCGCAACAGACTCTTCCATAACATTTACAAGATCATCTGGTGTCAGCACACACCAGTGATGCGCAGTATCCAGAGTCTTCTGCATCAGACGGATATAATGACCGTCAGAATTTGGCTGAAATTTGTTTGGAACAAAATACTTCTCATTATCTGCATAATCCACGGAAAACGTCTGCAGCCGCTCCCCTTTTTCTTTTAACGCATTTGCGCACACAGCGGTAATGATGCTGGAATCCAAACCGCCGGACAGAAATGTCCCTATCGGCACATCCGACACCATCTGCCTACAAATAGAATCCAACACCAATTCCCGTACCTGATCAGCGGTCTGCTCAAAGGAATCTGTATGTGCCCTGTCTAGCAGTGACCAGTATCTTCTTTGGTGAAATTTCCCGTTCTCAAAATATCCGCAGCAACCGGGTTCGACCTCAAAAATACCCTTAAACACACCGCTTCCCGGTGTTCTGCCCGGACCCAATAGGAGCACTTCCCCGGCACCAACTTCATCCAGCTGTGCCTTAACCGACGGATACTTTAAAATCGTTTTGATTTCGGATCCAAAGATCATTCCGCCCTCATGGAGCTTGTAAAACAGCGGCTTAACACCGATCCTGTCCCGCGCGAGAAACAATCGCCTGCTTTTATGCTCCCACACAGCGAAAGCAAAGATCCCGTTAAACCTTTCAACACAGTGTTCACCCCACTGTGCGTAAGCACGAAGCAGCACCTCAGTATCGCTGTTTGTCTTAAATATATGACCCAAATGCAAAAGCTCCATCCGCAGCTCATTTGTATTATAGAGCTCACCGTTATATACAACCGTAAATGTTTCATCACCTCGAGCCCATGTCATGGGCTGTGAGCCGCCCAGCAAATCAATAACAGCCAAACGCGCATGCAAAAGTGTACATCCCCGCTCCTGAATGAAACCTGTATCATCCGGCCCACGGCGACGCATAGTATTGAGCATACTTTCGACGGATTCTTTCGTAATCTCCAAATTTATAACACCAGCAATGGCACACATACATATCACTCTCCTCCCCTTAAATTATGCAGCATGGAAAAATTTTTGCACAATATTCATTTTTCAAATGGGCATACTTTAAGGGGTGATATAAATGAAAACCAGCAAAGAAGTTTTAAGCTCCATATTAAAAACAACACAAATGGGGCAGCTTGGGATTCGCAGCGTTGAAAAATACGCGGCCGACCCCGAGCTTAAAGCAGCACTTTCAAGCCAATTACAGGAATATGACCGCATTGAAACACAAGCGCACTCCATTACCCAGCAGAGAGGCTGGAAAGTGCAGGAGTTAAATCCCGCCGTGCGGAAAACTGCTGAAATCGTTGCTCACAGCCGCCTTGCAGGCAAGAATAAAGATCCAAAAATCGCAGCCATGATGGTCAACGGCAATACAAGAGGATTTGTGAAAGGTATTAAAAATCTCCACCATTATCCTCAGCAGGACGAACGCGTTTGCGCATTGGCGCAACAGCTAATCGACTGTGAAAAATCAAATGTTCGGCAAATGGAACAGTTCCTGTAAGAAGTGCGGAAAACACCTTAGTGTTTTCCGCTTTTTTATGCACCGGCAAGAGCAATCAGGCATATCATAATTTGAGCTTAGAAAGGAGGAGTAAATTTGCCATCAACCGGGTACTTACAGGTACATGCATACACAAGCAACGCACAAATTCCATTGCAAAATGTGGCCATTTCCGTAACTACAGACGATGGTACGGCCCTTGCCCTGAGACTTACTGACAAAAGCGGGAGAATTTCACCCATTGAGTTTCCCGTACCGGAACTTTCCGCCGGGCAAACACCTAACACCGGTGTCACACCCTTTGCTACGGTGAACCTCCATGCCCAACTGCCGGGATATGAACAGATAACCATTGAACGGCTTCAGCTGTTCCCTGACACAATCACATCACAGGATCTTGAAATGATCCCGCTGTCAGAACTTCCGTCACAATGGAATCAGACGGAATTGTTCAATACACCACCACAAAATCTGTAGGAGGAATATATGCCTACTGTATTGCCATTTATACCTCAGCAGATCACAGTCCATTTAGGGCCGCCGGATTCAAATGCAGCGAATGTAACTGTACCATTTATTGACTATGTTAAGAACGTAGCTTCCAGTGAAATTTATCCCACATGGGATGAAAGTGCGCTACAGGCAAATATACTTGCCATCGTTTCTTTCGCGCTGAACCGAGTATACACTGAATTTTATCGCAGCAGGGGCTACGATTTTGACATCACAAATTCCACCGCTATCGACCAATACTTTGTCAATGGGCGTGCTTACTTTTCCAGCATTTCCCGTCTTGTAGATGATCTTTTCAATGACTATTTACGAAGGCCTGGGTTTGTAGAACCGTTAGCCGCCAAATTTTGTAACGGTACGACAGTGACTTGTCAAGGCCTCAGCCAATGGGGCAGCCAAAATCTTGCCCAGCAAGGTCAAAATTCTGTGCAGATCCTTCGTAACTACTACGGCGACATCGAGATCGTAAATAATGCCCCTATCCGCGGGGTCACATCCTCTTATCCGGGAACACCCCTGCGCAGAGGAAGCTCAGGCCCTAGCGTTGTTGTAATACAAACCGAGCTGAACCGCATTGCTCAAAACTATCCTGCAATTCCAAAGCTTGCAAATATTGACGGGATATTTGGTAGTCAGACGGAAGAATCGGTTAAAGCATTTCAACGAATCTTCAATTTGACACCCGACGGCGTTGTTGGGCGCGCAACCTGGTATGCACTTGTAAGACTTTACACAGCGGTCACAAGATTAAACGAACTTCGCAGCCAGGGACAACAATTCTATTCCATCAACTGGCAATATCCGAACGGCCTTGAAGAAGGCGCAACCGGAGATAAAGTCAGACATTTGCAGTACATGCTTTCTGTGCTATCTGAATACATCCAGCAGATCCCCCCCTTGACTGTAGACGGAATATTCGGCCCTGCAACCCGTGAGAGCGTTATTGCTGCTCAGCGATGGTTCGGCTTGCCGCAAACAGGCACAGTTGATGAAAATACTTGGGATAAAATTTATGATCAATTTTCAGGAATAGAAAACAGAAGTCTCCGTGATCCCGAAGTCTTTCCGGAAAGGGCCGGAGCTGTACCGGCATTTTCTTCTTCAAACCGTCCACGAAATCAAAGCAGCACACGATTTACCCAATTCCCCGGAAAAAATCTACAACGCGGAAACAATGACCCTGTAAGTCAGGAGGTGATACGATGAGACCACCGGAATCTTTCCTTGGTCAGCCCATTCGCGGACTTCAAACAATGCTCCGGGTAATTGCAGAAAGTGACCCATCACAACCAAGCGTAATACCGGATGGTATATATGGCTCTGATACTGTAAATGCTGTAAGTGCATTCCAGCGAAAAAAAGGACTGCCTGCAACCGGCGTTACAGACCAAGCCACATGGGATGCTATAGTAGCAGATTACGAGCCGGCACTCATTCTTGTAGGTGAGGCGCAGCCTATTGAAGTCATATGGGAGCCAAATCAAATTGTGCGCAGAGGCGAATCACACCCAAATCTATACCTCGCACAAGGTATGCTGACTGTCTTATCCCAGGCATACCAAAGCATTACCCCTCCCGGTATGACCGGCATGCTGGATCTTCCAACAAGTCAAGCCTTAATCTCTTTCCAACAGATCACCCAATTACCGCCCACTGGTGAGCTGGATCGAATCACCTGGTCACGCCTGGCACGGCAATATCCTCTGGCAGCGAGATTGATAGTGGCGCCAAACCCACGAATAGCTGCGGAATATGGGAGATAAACAGAGAAAAATATAGAAATTCATAATAGATTCTCAAGTTAATACTTGATAAACCAAGAAAACGGCATATAATATAAAGTATCTGCGGAGTTTTACGCCGAGTATCCGGAGGATGTATCATGCACATGAATAACTGGAGAAAAGAACTGCTGACGATACCCAATATGCTCAGTTTGTTCCGACTGCTTCTCATTCCTGTCTATATGGCTATTTATTTAAACGCCAGGCAAGCATCGGATTTCTACATCGCAGGCGGCATCCTTGCCGTTTCCTGCCTTACGGATGCTATTGACGGGAAGATCGCCAGACATTTTAATATGATTTCAACTGTGGGAAAGATTTTGGATCCTCTTGCCGATAAGGCGACCCAGTTCACCTTAATCGTTTGTCTTGCTGTGCGTCACCCGATCCTTTGGGTTCTGATCTGCCTGTTTGTAGTAAAAGAAGGCTTCCAGCTTATTGCAGGTTGTCTGACATTGCGTAAAGGAAAAATGCTCAAAGGTGCGCTATTGTCCGGCAAAGTGTGTACAACTGTGTTATTTGTCAGTCTGATCATTCTGGTGCTTATGCCTGAGCTTCGCAAGGAGATCGTTTATGCAATTACAACAGTTGACTGTGTTGCCATGCTTATTTCGTTCATCGGATACGCAAGAACCTATTATACCCATTCTCCCATGATCCAACAGCTGCCAGAAGAATAAACATTTCATTGCCCGGAGCTTTTATGCCCCGGGCTTTTTGTTTGGAAATTTCGGGAAAAAGGAAAAAGAAACACTTGACAAACAGATCACCATATTGTAAGATATCAAGGCTGACCGCGTGTCAGCTCTATGGAGAAGTCGCGTAGCTGGCCGAGCGCGCACGATTGGAAATCGTGTAAACCCCAAAAGGGTTTCGAGGGTTCAAATCCCTCCTTCTCCGCCATAAAAATAGCCTCACCTTTTGGTGAGGTTATTTTTATAAGTAAGAGGGATTTGAAGATCCAAATGCAACAGTCCGGTGGACTGTTGCCGCCGACGGCTCGACGGAGGCGAACCTTAATTTTTGCGCAGCAAAAATGCAAGCAAATCCCTCCTTCTCCGCCATAAAAAGAACCTCACCTTATTGGTGAGGTTCTTTTTTCGTTATTTCGTCATCTTTTCCTGCTTAACCTTGTGATCTATCACATGGCGGGAGGCAAGCTCCTTGTGGATATCCTCAAGGGTAATACCAGCTTCGACCATGAGAACCATTACATGATAAGCAAGGTCTGCGATCTCATACACCGTTTCCTTTTTATCATTCGCATGGGCGGCAATAATTACTTCAGTGGACTCTTCGCCCACCTTTTTCAAGATCTTATCAAGGCCCTTTTCAAACAGATATGTAGTATAAGAACCTTCCTTCTTCTCGGTCTTGCGGCCAATCAGCAGGTCCATGAGTCCCTCATAGGAAAACTCACTGCGCTCATCGCTGATGTACACAGGATTGTTAAAGCAGGAATCAGTTCCCAAATGGCAGGCAGGGCCATCTTTTTCCACCATGATAACCAGAGCATCACCGTCACAGTCTGCAGTAATGGAGACGATATGCTGATAATTACCACTGGTCTCCCCTTTCAGCCAAAGTTCCTGGCGGGAGCGACTCCAGAAACAGGTAAGACCTTTTTCCATGGAAATGGCAAGGCTTTCCCGATTCATGTATGCAAGGGTCAGCACTTTCTTGGAAACCGCATCCACAACAATAGCCGGGATCAAACCATTATCATCAAATTTCAGCTTTTCAATATCAAACATAATCATTTCTCCTTATCGCCTGACAGGAATTTCTGCCAAAGCCATCTGATTTTTCAATTCCGAGATCTGCACTTCACCAAAGTGGAAAATCGAAGCCGCCAAACCGGCATCGACATCGGGGATCGTCTGGAATAGCGTGATAAAATCCCGGATATTTCCCGCACCGCCGGATGCGATCACCGGTACGCTGACTGCATCGCAAACCGCTTGTAGCATAGGAAGATCAAATCCGCCTTTCACACCATCCGTGTCAATGGAATTGACTACCACTTCGCCCGCTCCGTTATCCACACAACGCTTGATCCACGAAATGGCTTCCATCCCTGTATCCTCGCGCCCGCCTTTGGCGAATACCCGATATTCCCCATTCACACGCTTAACATCTGCAGACAGAACAACACATTGGTCACCATACCGTTTTGCCGCCTGGCTAACCAATTCAGGGTTACGAATTGCACCGGAGTTTACGCTGACTTTATCGGCGCCGCATTTTAACACACGGTCAAAATCATCCAACGTGTTAATACCGCCGCCTACAGTCAATGGAATAAACACCTGACTGGCAGTCTGGCAAAGAATGTCCGTGAAGAGCCTGCGTCCCTCGCTGGATGCAGTGATGTCGTAAAACACCAACTCATCCGCACCACATTCGGAATAGAATTTTGCCAGTTCCACCGGTGAAGACACATCCTGTAGTCCTGCAAAATTCACACCTTTTACCACCCGGCCATCCTTAACGTCCAGGCACGGGATAATTCTCTTGGTTATCATTTTGCCACCTCAATCGCATCACGCAGGCAAATTGCACCGGTATAATATGCCTTGCCGATAATCGCACCATGAATTTGCATTTTCTTCAAACGCAAGACATCCTCCATGGAGGAAACACCACCGGAAGCAATGATCTGCATGGCAAATTTCTCAGAAAGTGTATGATACAGCTCATGATTTGCGCCCTGCATCGCACCATCCCGGGAAATATCGGTACAAATAAGCGTCTTGACACCAAGTTCCGCCAGCTTTTTACAAAATGCCATGGCTTCCAAATCAAGGGTTTCCGTCCATCCGTGGATCGCTACGAAGCCGTCTTTAATATCCAGTCCCACTGCGATGCGGTCGCCATAGGCATCCAGTGCACTGCGAAGAAAATTCTCATCCGTGACTGCAGCTGTACCAAGAATCGCCCGGTCAAGACCTGCGTCCGTATAAGCTTTCAGCACATCCATAGTGCGGATACCGCCGCCAATCTCGCAAAATACACCGGTAGTCTCCTTGATTCTCCGAACAATCTCGAAATTCGGTGTAGCGCCGTCCTTGGCGCCCTGAAGATCCACAAGATGGATATGATCAGCACCCTGTGCAACAAAATCCTTAGCAACTGCCACCGGATCGTCACTGTACACAGTCATCTTCGCATAATCACCACGAAGCAAACGGACCGCCTTGGCATCATACAAATCGATTGCAGGATATAGAACCATTTTCCTGCCTCCTTACAAACTTACAAAGGCCTTCAATATCTCAAGGCCAACTTTTCCGCTCTTTTCCGGATGGAACTGACATCCGTACACATTATCCCTTTGCACAGCCGCAGTAAGAATACCACCGTATTCCGTAGTGGCAATTACGCTGTCATCACATTCTGCTGCGTAATAGGAATGAACAAAATAAACATGATCGCCGTCATGAATATTCGAAAAGATCGGAGATTGTTTCTTAAGATCCAGACCATTCCAGCCAATATGGGGAATTTTATATGTATCCGGGATCACTTCAGCAATAGGCCTCACACAGCCGGGAATCAGGCCCAAACCGTCATGAACACCATACTCATAGCTTTTATCAAAAAGCAACTGCATCCCCAAACAAATGCCCATAAGCGGCTTCCCTGCCATCGCCTGCGCAATAAGTGCGCGATCCATACCGGAAATCTTCAGCTTTTCAGCAGCGTCAGCAAATGCTCCAACCCCGGGCAAAAGGATCTTATCCGCATGATCAAGTTCCGAGGGATTAGACACCACGGCAACATTCGCACCAATGGCTTCAAAGGAACTTTTCAGAGAAAATAAATTTCCCACTCCATAGTCAACCAGTGCAATCATTACAGAACTCCCTTGGTAGACGGGATGTCATCCGCGAAAGCAGGATCAACGGCTACTGCCATACGCAGTGCTCTTGCAGCCGCCTTAAATGCTCCTTCGATAATGTGGTGAGAATTGGTGCCGCAAAGCTGACGCAGATGCAAAGTGCATGCACAATTGCGAACAAAACCAAGCCAAAATTCCTCAACAAGCTCAGTATCAAACGTACCCACCTTCTCAGTGGGGATCTGAAGAGCATATCCAAGATAGCCTCTGCCGGAAAGATCCACAGCTGCCAAAATTAAAGCTTCATCCATAGGAAGTGTCACATCACCGTAGCGGCAAATACCCTTTTTTTCGCAAAGAGCCTGTGCAAATGCCTGACCAAGGGCAATTCCCACATCCTCAACTGTGTGATGGTCGTCAACATATGTATCACCTTTACATGTCACGTTCAGATCAAATCTGCCGTGCTTTGCGAAGAGTGTCAGCATGTGGTCCAAAAAGCCGCAGCCTGTACTTACCTTACTGTTACCAACCCCATCCAGGTTCAGCTCTATAAGGATCTGGGTTTCTGCTGTATTTCGTTCAATTCGGGATGTTCTCATACATACTCCTCCAAAATTGCTTTTGTTGCCGCGATCATAGTGCGCATTTGCTCCGCGTCACCTATGGTCACGCGGATAAAGGGATCCAGGCGAGCTGCACCGAAATGGCGCACTAAAATTCCCTTATCCTTTAATTTCAGATAAAGTTCCTTGCCGCCAACTGCCGGATGTGCGGCAAATACAAAGTTAGTAGCAGAATCAATTACACGGAAACCCAGTTCCTTCAGTGCATTTGCTGTCCAATCCCGGTTTTGCATAATAGCGCGGCAGCAGTCCTGAAAATACTCCTCATCCTCCAAAGAACCCACACCGGCTGCCATTGTCATTGCGTTGATATTAAAGGGATTTGTAGAAAAACGGACATTATTCAGATCACGGATAAGCTCCTTGCAACCAATGGCGCAGCCAAGACGACCACCGGCCATGGAACGGGACTTAGAAAAGGTCTGTGTGACCAAAAGGTTGCTGTACTTGTGGATCAGCGCCACAGCGCTTTCATTGCCAAAATCCACATACGCTTCATCGATAACCACCACATTGTCAGGATTCCCCGCAACAATCCTTTCTATCTCGGAAAGGGGCAGCACAAGGCCCGTGGGTGCGTTGGGATTTGCAATGACAATGGTGCGATTCAAACCGATATAGTCGTCTGCGCACAGGGAAAAATCCTCTCTTAACGGGACTTTCATCGCATCAATTCCGTAAAGATTGGCATAGACCTCATAAAAGCCATAGCTAATATCCGGAAAAGCCGCAGGACGCTTATCATCGCAAAACGTAAGGAATACGAAATTTAAGATCTCATCAGAACCGTTTGTAAATACGATCTCATCCGCATCAATGCCCAAACGATCTGCCATCTTCTCCCGCAGAGCCTTGCATTCCGGGTCTGCATATAGCTGCAGATCCTCTGCCGCCTTTTTTGCATACTCCTGGGCTCTGGGAGACGGAGGAAAGGGAGATTCATTGGTATTAAGCTTGATGTACCTTTTATCTTTCGGCTGCTCACCGGGGATATATGGGGTCATGCCGGACAGCCGTTCATTCAAAAATTTGCTCATGTTTACTCCTCCAGGCGAATGGTTGCACTCTTTGCATGGGCTGTTAACCCCTCAGCAGTTGCAAAATATGCAACATCCTGCGCAACCTTTGCCAACGCTTCTTTCGTATAATAAGTGAACTGTGTCTTCTTAATAAAATCATCCACAGACAAGGGACTGGAGAATTTTGCAGTGCCGCTGGTAGGCAGTGTGTGATTCGGGCCTGCAAAATAATCGCCAAGTGCCTCGGGACAATTTCTACCCATAAACACAGAGCCTGCATGGCGAATAGAATCCAGATATGCAAAAGGATCATCCAAGCAAAGCTCCAAATGCTCCGGTGCGATCTCATTGGCAATCTCAATCGCCTGTGAAAGATCCTTTGCCACAATGATCTTGCCGTTATTGTCAATGGATTCCCGGGCGATCTGGCTACGCTCAAGAAGCGGAATTTGACGCTCCAGCTCCTGCTGAACATCCAATGCCAACCGCTCACTGTCTGTCACCAGCACAGCGCTGGCCATCTTGTCATGCTCTGCCTGGGAAAGCAAGTCTGCCGCTACACATTTGGGATCAGTCTTTCCGTCGGATACGATCAAAATCTCGCTGGGGCCGGCAATCATATCAATGGAAACCTGGCCAAATACCTGTTTTTTTGCTTCGGCAACAAACGCATTGCCCGGGCCGACGATCTTATCCACCTTAGGTATGCTTTCCGTACCAAAGGCAAGAGCGGCAATGGCTTGTGCGCCTCCGACTTTAAAGATCTTATCAACGCCTGCAATTTTCGCCGCAGCAAGAATCACGGGCTGGATCTTTCCCTCCTTGTTGGGAGGAGTCACGATAACGACTTCCTTACAGCCTGCAATCTTGGCAGGAATAGAATCCATAAGCACTGTGGACGGATAGGCCGCAGTGCCACCGGGAACATACAGGCCTGCTCTGTCTACAGGAATGATCTTCTGACCGATCACGACCCCGTTTTCTTCCTCAATCCGAAAACCGGTACGCACCTGGCGGGAGTGAAACTTGCGAATATTTTCTGCAGCTTTTTTGAGAATTTCAACAAATTCCGGGCTCACCTGCTCTATGGCATCATCGATCTCCTGTTCGGAGACCTGTAAAGCAGAAAGGCGGGCATTGTCAAATTTTTCACAATAAGCAAACAGTGCCTTGTCGCCGTTTTCCTTGACATCTGCAAGAATATCCGCAACGATCTTCTCCACATTCATGGCAGGATTCACCCGGGAAAATATTTGACTGTTGGGCACTTCCCCATATTTTAATATCTTGATCATTTGGACACCTCGGTCTGCCGTGCAAGATCTGCACACAGCATTTCAATCGTCTCTTTTTTAAACTGATATGCCGTCTTATTGGCAATCAGTCTTGCGCTGATAGGCACAATGGTCTCAATGACCTCAAGATCATTTTCCTTAAGCGTTGTGCCCGTTTCCACAATATCCACGATCACATCGGAAAGCCCAAGAATGGGTGCAATCTCAATAGACCCGTTTAAGTGAATAATGTCAATATCCCGTCCGATCGAGCGGTAATATTCCGCTGCAATATTGGAAAATTTCGTTGCAACACGCAAAGTACGCTGCACATCGTCGCAAAAATCCTTCTTTGCAGCCACTGCCATACGGCATTTGCCAATATTAAGGTCAAGCAATTCATAAATATCCGGTTGATACTCCAGCAAAATATCCTTACCGGCTACACCAATATCCGCTGCACCGCGTTCCACATAAATAGCCACATCAGAAGGTTTTACCCAGAAGTAACGAACGCCCTTTTCCGGATTCTCAAAAATGAGTTTTCTTCCTTCTTCCCGAATTGCAGGACATTCAAAACCGGCATTTTCAAACATAGCATAGACCTTTTCGCCCAGCCGTCCTTTCGGCAAAGCAATATTCAGCATCTTTTCCATAACCATTACTCCTCACCGGTCATGTCCAAAAGAATTTCATAACGAATCCCCTCAGGGACCACATTTTGAACCATAACGCGCTTTCCTTCCCGGCGCAAATCGCTTGCTTGCCGATTTACACGCGCAAGTTCAATATCAGAACTATACCGGATCAAAACATCCACATCATAGGCGTTTGTTTGCTGGTACATATGCTCCAGAGCATCCAAATAAACTGCAAAACCAACTGCATTGGAGTTACGGTTCATCTTGCGCATAAGCTTGTCGTACTGTCCACCGGACAGGACACTTGCGGGAACACCGGAAATATAACCTTTGAATACAATGCCGTTGTAATAGTGGATATCATCCACCACAGAAAGGTCAAATCGCAGCATAGAGAGCACATCACTTTCTACACAAGATAGGATCTGACGAACTCGTTCCGCCTGAACATTCAATGCCTGTGAAACCTCGCCCACAAGGGTCAGAACTGCTGCGGGGGAATCATTTTTGCTAAGAATCTCAATAAGCTTTTGTACATTTTCTCCGGAAATACCGAAGGACTCAGCCATGCATGCTAACTCATGAGTATTCTTCTGAGCAATGGCACGCAGAACAGATTCTCTTTCAGCAACAGGAAAGCCAAATTCATCCAACAGCGCAGTCAAAAGGCCCAAATCAGAAATATTCAGAACGCTATCATCAGAAATTGCCGCAAGACTCTTGGCGGCCAATGTAAGCACTTCTCCGATACAGTAGCCATCAACGTCACCGATGCACTCCAATCCTACCTGCATCATCTCGCGAAATGCACCGCTTCCCTTTGCCACACGGTAAATATTTTCGTTATAATAGAGCTTCTTCACACCGCATGTAACATCCTTAGTGTTCTTTACAATAGAAAGAGTCACATCAGGCTTCAGTGCCATGAGCTTACCACCAAGGTCAGTAAATGTAATCACACTGTCAGAAATGAGAAAGTCCTTATTCTTGGCATAAAGATCATACTCTTCGAACTTGCTCATCTTATACTGGCGGTAACCGTATGTATTATAAAGAGATCGCAGGGCAAACACAACCTTCTCCTGCAACCCCAATAGCTGCTGCAAACTCATACCTGTTCCCCCTTCAACTTAAGACCGGCAATAGCCTTTTTATATCCACCGGTTCCGTAATTTAAGCATTTGCTGACACGGCCAATGGTGGCAGTGCTGGTCTCAACATTTTCCGTAATTTTCTGATAGCTGTAGCCCTGCTCCAGCAAAACAGCAACATCCAACCGCTGGGCCATATCCTGCAGCTCCTTAATGGTGCAAAGATCCTCAAAATAGGCATAGCAATCTTCCCTGGTTTTTAAGTTCAAAATGGTATCGAAAAGGCGATCCATAGATTCAGAATGAAGCTTCATAATATTCCTCCTTCTGTTGATACTTCATCAGTTTAGCACTTTACTTTGCTAAAGTCAATAGCTATTTATAAAAATCATAAAATATGTGGCGCCGCCCAAGCAGCGCCACATAGATCATATTTAGGAGGATTACTCGATCACACGGATCCAGCCCTCAGGGCCTTCAATTCGGCCCATTTGGATGCCGGTGAGTGTATCGTACAGTTTTTGGATCACAGGACCCATACCGGCAAAATTGATCTCCTTGCCATGATCCACGATCTTGCCAACGGGAGAGATCACTGCAGCCGTACCGCAAAGACCGCATTCGGCAAATTCAGAAAGTTCGGTAAGCGGCACTTCCCTTTCCTCTACCTCCATGCCGAGATACTCCTTAGCAACAATCATCAGAGAGCGGCGTGTGATAGAAGGAAGAATGGTGTCAGACTTAGGTGTGACAAGCTTGCCGTCTTTGGTAACAAAAATGATATTTGCACCGCCGGTCTCTTCAATATAAGTCCGTGTAGCAGAATCCAAATAAACATTCTCATCAAAGCCCTTTTCATGGGCATCCACAATAGGATACAGGCTCATGGCATAGTTAAGGCCAGCCTTTACATGGCCGGTGCCTCTGGGTGCTGCTCTGTCAAAATCGGAGATCCGCAGAGTAAGAGGCTTCACACCGCCCTTAAAGTAAGGGCCAACAGGTGTTGCGAACAGGCGGAATTGGAACTCATTTGCAGGCTTCACACCGATAATGGGATCACTGCCGAACATGTAGGGCCGCAGATACAGGGATGCTCCGGAACCGTAAGGCGGCACCCACTCAGCGTTTGCCTTCACAGTCTGAAGCACAGCATCTACAAAGCGCTCCTCCGGGAATACCGGCATCTTCAACCGGCGGCAAGAATCAGCCATACGCTGAGCGTTCAGATCAGGGCGGAAACACACGATCTTGCCATCTACAGTTGTATATGCCTTAAGACCCTCAAAACAGGTCTGTGCATACTGAAGCACGCAGGCACACTCGCTCATGGTAATATTGGCATCCTCTGTAAGCACACCGTTATCCCACTTGCCGTCCTTATAATTGGAAACATAGCGGTAGTCCGTCTTTACATATCCAAAGCCAAGGCTACCCCAGTCGATCTCTTTTTTAGACATAAAAAGTCACCTCTTTCGCATGATTTTACATTTTACCACTGTCATCTGTGGCAGTCAATACCTAATACCGCTCTATCATAAAAATAGTGCCGTATCTAAGGTTTTCAACGGTTAACTGCCCATTTTCACAGGTCACATTCCCCTGCTCATCGTCCCATATGGGATACAGAGAAATAGATCCATCACAGGAAATATCATAAGACTTATAAGCAATAGGTGCGGTCTCAAGATCATCCCTAAGAACATTCTGCCAGCAATCTGTCTTATTCCGTAAAAATCCAAGGGTTACATTTTGACCCTCTAGCAGAAGTACATGCAAATCATCATCAGAAAGATCTTTCGTCACAAAACTTTCCTTTGTAAAGTCTACACCCTTGACCATATCCGCAAGAGGCTTAAAATATCGGTACAAATTCTTTGATTCCACATAATTGGCATTCCACCACCAATTATGTCCGCAAGACGCACAACCCAAAAACACAGGGGCATACACGCAATCTACCAACAAAATTCCCCTGTCATCTTTAGAATAAAACTTAAACGCTCCGCTGTGCCGGTTATTAACGGCACCAGTTTCTGCCACTACAAACGGCACAGAATCATCCTTCATCAACGAAATGCCCACCTTAAGCATCTCAATGGGATCCCCATGACAATCCTCATAACGCGCGCCCAAGTCAAGATAACGGTGAAGCTGCCGGAAATCAAAAATCTCCCAGGGGAATGCTCTATAGCGAACCAGCGCCCGGTCACAATCCAAACTACCAAGGGAATTGATGACCATAGTATTGGGAAAGAGCTCCCTTATTACGGGAACCATATCCCTGTTCCAGCTTACCACGTCCTCAAACTCCGCATCACAGGCATACTGCTCGTTCCAAAGTTCAATTGCAAAGATATCAGGATCATATGCATACCTTGCAGACAGTTCTCTGACTTTATTGATCCATACCTCTCGCCATTTTTCCTCTTTCAGCCACACAGTATAACTGCCACAGGGTTCACCGTCTAAAGTCAACTTTTTATTAAAGATGAAATCCACAATGTTCCCATTGGGCACATCCCGAAAATACCGGAACTGCTCCAAGGTAAGCTTCAGCTTCATTCCATGCCTTTTGGCCAGACTTATTACAACATCCAACTTAGCAAACTTCTCAAGGGAAAGTGTAGCTGCATCTTCCGTATCCGGGGTGAAATAGTCATATCCCAGCCACAAACGAACAAGATTTACACCGTTTTTTGCTGCTCTGCGAAACCACCATTCATAATCCTTAATGCCGTTATACTGTATTTCCCTGCTTTTTCCGAACTCATGTCCGTTAGAGGCAAAGTATACCGTAGGAAATGCCATATTGATACCAATAGGATAATATGACGTGCCATCAGAATAGCTAAAATACCGTCTATCCCGGTCACTGACCTTGACAAATCCATGATTGTCAAATCCACGTGCTGCATACTGCACAGTCTGAGTGTCACCATCTGCATATGTAACGGAAAGTGAATAGTTTCCCTCCTTGGGAACGCTGAACCGGACCTTATACACATCCGGACCATTCACAACCACGCTTTCGATCCCGCCGTCATCATACTGTAGACACACAGGACGATGTACAAACGGCATCAATTCTCCGCATACTCCATCATCCGAGGAAAGCTTGGCAGAAGCTACGGTGCGGTTGCTTTCAAATTCGATTAATTCATAACACTTAATATTCACAGTATTTCACCATCCTGCAAATGAAGTTTCCTATATTTTATCACGCATTTTACAGTTGTGCAATGTTTAATAACAATTTTCTATTACACAACAACAATAACAAACGGCCCGCCCCTAACGGGGTGGACCGTTTGTTGGAGCTAGTGACCTGACTCGCTTGCATTTTGCTTCGCAAAATTATAGTAGCCACCAGTTTTTGAACTGGTGTCAGCAATATGCCACCGGCATGTTGCGATTTGGATCTTCGAGTCAGGTCTAAACAGGCAAAACAAAACACCCACCCCGAACGGGGTGAGTGTTTTGTTGGAGCTAGTGACCTGACTCGAACAGGCGACCTTCTCATTACGAGTGAGATGCACTACCGACTGTGCTACACTAGCAATTTCATGCCTCGCTATTATAACGGCTTTTGGTAGGAATGTCAACTGATATTTCCCGGGCAAAGACTACATTAATCCTATAAAAAGCTCATGGTTTCCGGCACTAAATCGGCCATGTCAACAAGCTGTTGAATGCCGATCATCTGGGCGCCCATTTGTTCCAGCTCAAGCATAGCATTGCTGCCATCCGCATAGCAAAAAACCGGACTCCAGTTGCACTGAAGATTCCTGACTGCGCCCGACCATGTGCCGCCCATATTCAAATCACACTGCGCCACAAAAGTCTTATCCGCCAACGCATGGATCATTCTGTTTCTGCTTAGTGCCCGCTGCGCAGAAAACGGCTGATCGTACCCATCCTCAGAAAAGTACAACACGCCTGCCGTTTCCTTCTTGGTGAACAACTCATCCGCGACAACGCTAATAACCTGTCCTCCGGAGCTCAAGCAAGCCTCCTGTGCAGCTTTATCTGCGCCACGGGCATTCCCGGACACTAAAACAAATCCCTGCCTTGCAGCCTGTCTGCCCACCTCAGCGGCAAACTCCCGGTTATTACTGCGTATGTTTCGGCTGCCAACCAACGCGACCTTCGGTTTGCTGAGCAAGCTCAGGTCGCCCTTTGCCCAAAGACATCCCGGTGCATCCAATCCAAGCTTTTGCAGGATCGCCACAGGATAGTCCCTACCTGCGCGGCTTAATGGCAGGCAATGAAACTTTTGGCCCTTATTAAGATAATATTCCAATAGATCTTCTTGATTTAAAAGGCTGATAATCCGCCTCGCCATCGCATCTGCATATCCAAGGGAAATAATATCTTCAGCCAACAATTCCCTGTTTTCATGTATTCTGGGTGCCGCAGCCACGCGGGCTGCCAAAATACGCATTTGGGCCGTTGATAACGGTTTTCTATCAGGATCGCCCAATGTCCCTGTAAGAAGCAGAAAACCGCGCTCCGCCCCGGTCACCGAAATCTCCGTTTCGGTGGAGCAGGCGTCTTCACTTCCTCCGGCATTAACACACCGTCGTCGCCCAACACCACCGGCTGAATAGAAAAAGCGCAAAACTTTGCGATTTCATCCAGTTTTGCTTTTTCCGGGAAATTACCAATGATGGAATATGCGCTGCCCTTTCGCTTAGCACGGCCGGTCCTGCCGATGCGATGGACATAGTACTCATTTTCCTCCGGCACATCATAGTTAATTACGCAATCAACATCATCCACATCAATGCCTCGGGATGCCACATCCGTGGCAATGAGAACAGCCAGTTTTCCGTCACGGTAACGTTGCATGGTCTTTTCCCTCTGGCTCTGACGAATATCACCATGAATACATTCACAATCTAAGCCAGCACGCTGAAAGTCGTCACAAAGGCGCTGACACATATGCTTCGTATTGCAGAAGATCATTATCCGTTCGAAACCCTGGCTGCGAATCAAACGCAAAGTAGTCTCAGCTTTTTGCAGCGGTGAGACCGTCAAGCAAAACTGGTCGATGTCAGGCCGATCTTCCTGTTTGGGTTCAACTGTGATCTCCACCTCGTCACGCTGATACATCCAGGAAACCGTCATGACCTCCTGGGAAATGGTAGCAGAAAAAAGACCGAGATTCCTGCGGTTTTTCACCTTTTCAATGATACGGGTAACATCCTTGAAAAATCCCATATCCAGCATCCGGTCTGCTTCGTCCAATACCACGGTAAGAATCTTATCCAAGCGGACAGTCTTGCGGTTATAATGATCCATCAACCGTCCGGGAGTGGCTACAATAATCTGCGGTTTTTTCTCCAACTGCTTAATCTGTCCACCGATACCTGCCCCACCGTAAAGCACAGCAACGCGGATCCCCTGGTAATAGGTAAGCAAGCCACGCAATTCATCACCGATTTGGATCGCAAGTTCTCTGGTAGGCGCTAAGATCAAACCCTGCACATCTGAGCACTCTGGGTCAATATGCTCGATCATGGGAATACCAAAAGCAAATGTCTTTCCCGTACCGGTAGGTGCTTTGGCGATCACATCTTTCCACTGCAGAAAGCAAGGGATCGCTTCTGCCTGAATGGTGGTGGGATATCCATAACCTTTCTTTTCCAACGCCTTGAGCATTGCATCGGACAAGCCAAGGCCCGCAAAGGTAATCATCTCGTTCATGTAAATCGTCCTTTATCCAGTAATTATTTATATTTTAACAGTTATTTCGAAATTATGCAACACCTGCTCAAGTAATTTCACAGCAACATCGGTTAAAGGTGGACAAACAGGAAAAAATGTGGTATCTTATAATAAATTCGTATGCGCATAATTGGGAGGCAGTACAAATGGGCAAACTAATCGTTATAGAAGGCACAGACGGCTCGGGCAAATCCACCCAATTTCGCCGCTTGACAGAACGCCTTGAGCTGGAAGGTCAGAATTTCAAAACCTTGGTTTTCCCACGCTACAGCGAGCCCAGCTCCGCTCTGATCCGCATGTATCTTGGCGGTGAATTTGGCAGCAAACCAACGGATGTGAATGCATACGCTGCCTCTGCATTTTATGCAGTAGACCGTTATGCGTCCTATAAGCAAGATTGGGGTCAGTGGTACTGTGACGGCGGGCTTATCGTTTCCGACCGTTATACCACTTCTAACGCGGTCCATCAGGCATCCAAAGAGCCAAAAGAAACCCAGCCGGAATTTTTGAAATGGCTGTATGAGTTTGAATACGACAAGCTTGGTCTCCCCCGCCCGGATCTTACGCTATATTTGGATGTTCCAACAGATTTTACAGAGAAAATGCTTCGGAGTCGGGAGCAGGCAACCAATACCCAGGCAGACATTCACGAACAGGATATGCAATATCTGAAAACCTGTCGGGAAACCGGTCGTGCTGCCGCAGAATACTATGGATGGACAGTCATTAACTGCGTCCAAGGCGGCGAAATGCGCAGCATTGAGGACATTCATGAAGAAATCTACCGCCATGTGCGGGCATGTTTGGAGAAATAAGTATGGTTTATATGCTTTTGGGCACAGGTTTTGAAGAAACCGAAGCCATCGTGCCCCTGGACCTGCTGCGCCGTGCGTCTGTCAGTATCGCAACTGTGGGCATCAGCGGCAAGATCGTATATGGAAGCCACAATATTGGCGTTGAAGCGGACATGCAGCTGGGCGAAATGGATCTGACACAACTGGATATGATTATTCTCCCCGGTGGCCTTGGGGGTGTTGCATCCTGCCGTGCCAGCAAACCTGCTATGGACGCTTTGGAATTTGCATGGAAGAACGGAAAATATGTAGCTGCCATTTGCGCGGGCCCTACGGTTTTGGCTGATCTGGAAATCACGAACGGCCTGCAGGCCACCTGCTATCCCGGCTGTGAATCCGGCATGGGAAATGCCATCATGGTGCCCGGTGCTGCATGTGTTCAGGATGGTCGTTTGATTACGGCAACATCCGCCGGCTGTGCAACGGCATTTGGCTTGAAACTGATAGAAGTACTCTGCGGCGAAGAAACCGCAAAGCGCATTGCTGATCAAATCGTTATTCGTTGAAAGGAGGAATCCGGCATGGAGAATAAGAATTTTACAAACCCCAATGAAGAACCGGATTGGCTGAAAGAGTTTTTGGAATCTTCTTCTGACGAGCTTCCTTTTGAAACCAAGAAGAATAAACCTCCTGTGGAAGATCCGGAAGTCGAGATCGAGCGAATCATCCGTCAAACATTAAGTGAAGAATTCCCCGAAACTGTAAACGAGCCGACGCCTGTCCCTGTTGTGGAGGAAGCTGAGGAAGAAATCCCCGAAGAAGTCCAGGAGGATCAACCTTCTGCGAAACCGGAGCGGAAAGTGCGTCCCCGCAAAAAAGGCGGCTATGGCATGTTTGGCCTGCCCCATTTTATCTCCACGATTATTTGGATCGTGCTTTCTGTGACCATCGGTATCTCTCTTGGCCGACTTTTGTGGCGCTGCGCAACAGATGTACTTGCCTTTGGCAGAGAAGACAAAACCATCTATGTAACCATCACAGAGTCTGACGACATTGAGTCAATTACCCAAAAGCTATACACATCCGGCCTTATTGAATACCCCAGCCTGTTCCGGTTCTATGCCGATCTGTCCGATGCAATGGATAGCATCAGCCCCGGCACATTTAAACTCAACAGCCTTTATGATTACCACGCACTTGTTGGCGGTATGTCGGCGACATCTTCTTACCGTGAATCCGTTGAAGTCACGATTCCAGAAGGTTATTCCTGTGCCCAGATCTACAAATTGCTGGAAGAAAAAGGTGTTTGCACGGCTGCTAAGCTGGAGCAATACGCTGCTGAAAGCCAATTTGCCGATTACTGGTTCTTGGAAGGTGTAAAGCGCGGCGATAAGTATACCCTGGAGGGTTATCTCTTCCCCGACACTTATGAATTTTACACCAACGATACCCCCAAACGTGTGTTTATTAAGTTCCTGGACCGTTTTGCAGATCAGATCCCTGAAAACATGGAGCAACTCCTTGAGGATCTGAACAAAGCGCTTGCCTCCATGATGCGAAAAAACGGCTACGGTCAGGAGTATATTGATAACCACAAAATGACGCTTCACGACGTGATCACTGTTGCCTCTATGATTGAAAAAGAGAGCGCCAACACCGGTGAGAACTACGATATTTCTTCTGTTATTTACAACAGACTTACCAACGAAAAAGAATTCCGCTGTCTGCAGATTGATGCCACTATCGTCTACGCACTGGGCGGAAAAACGCCTTTGACTTCTGAAGATTTGAAAATCGACTCTCCCTACAATTCCTACCTTTACGGTGGTTTGCCCCCCACACCCATTTCCAACCCGGGCAAATCCAGCATCCTTGCAGCTTTTAGTCCTGCTGATACCAAATACTACTACTATGCACTGGATCCCGCAGAAGGGAGACACCATTTCTCTAGAACCTATAAGGAGCACACAGACTTCCTAAACAGTCTGAAATAACAGCTATGGCAAAACTGGAACTTTTAAGCCCCGCCGGAGATATGGAGCGGCTAAAAATGTCTGTCCTATATGGTGCAGACGCTGTATATCTTGCAGGCACATCCTTTGGTATGCGCTCCTTTGCCGGTAATTTTACTCCGGAAGAGTTGCCGCAAGCTGTTCGTTTTGCCCATGACCACGGCGTCAAAGTTCATGTAACCGTGAACACCATGCCACGAAATGATGAGGTTATGCAACTTCCTGCCTATCTCGAACAATTGGATGCCACAGGCGTTGATGCACTGATTTTGGCAGATTTAGGCGCATTTAAATTGGCAGAAAAATACGCTCCTCATTGTCAGCGGCATATCTCCACCCAGCAGTCCATCGCCAATTATGAGTGTGCCCAAAGCTGGTATGACCTTGGCGCAAGTCGTGTGGTATTGGCTCGTGAATTGAGTCTCGATGAGATTCGGACCATCCGCCAAAAAGTCAGTCCTGAGCTTGAAATTGAAACATTCGGCCACGGAGCCATGTGCGTAAGCTACTCCGGCCGTTGCCTGCTCAGCAATTATATGACCGGCCGTGATTCCAATCGCGGTGCCTGTGCACAGCCGTGCCGCTACCAATATGCTTTGGTGGAAGAAAAACGGCCTGGCGAATACTTCCCTGTTTTTGAGGATGAGAAAGGCACATACATTCTCAATTCCAGAGATATGTGCACCATCGACCATCTTTCTGACCTTATGGATGCAGGCATTGACTGCATCAAAATCGAAGGTCGGGCAAAATCAGCATATTACGCTGCCATTGTCACCGGCGCATACAGGCATTGCATTGACGATATTGCCGCTGGCAAATCCATTGATCCCGTGTGGCGGGATGAAGTAGATCACGTGTCTCATCGCATTTACTCCACAGGCTTCTACTACGGCTATCCGGGGCAATATACGGAAAACTCCAGATACATTCGTCAGTGGCAGATCTGTGCACGGGTGGATGAATGTGACGAAAGCGGTCTTGCAACCTGCAGTCTAAACAATAAATTCTGCCGCGGCGACACGCTGGAAGTCGTAGGTCCTGATTTCCGTCCCCTATCCTTCCAAGCCGATGAAATTTTCGACCTGGATGGAAATCCTTTAGACGAGCCTAAGACACCGCAAATGCCTTTTAGAATCCAACTCCCTCAGCAAGTACCCCAAATGTCCATACTGCGACATAGCGTAGAGCTCTCTGCAAAATAAACAAACCGGGAAGCAATGCTTCCCGGTTTTCTTTAGTTTTTAAGACTCTGCAAAGGTGCAGGAATTCTTCCGCCCCTATCAACAAAAAGCTGACTGGACGGTGCATGGACCGGCATTACCGGTGCGCTACCCAGCAAACCACCCATTTCAACTCGATCACCTACCACCTTACCGGGGGCAGGAATGATACGAACAGCAGTCGTCTTGGAGTTGACCATACCAATGGCAGCTTCATCAGCAATAATCGCAGAAATGGTGGCTGCACTGGTGTCACCCGGCACAGCGATCATGTCCAAGCCAACACTGCAAACGCAGGTCATTGCCTCAAGCTTTGAAAGCGTCAATGTGCCACTTTCTGCCGCTGCGATCATACCCTCATCCTCGGATACCGGAATAAACGCACCGGACAGACCGCCCACATGATTAGATGCCATGACGCCGCCCTTCTTCACCGCATCATTCAGCAGTGCCAAAGCCGCAGTTGTACCGTGCGTACCGCAAATCTCCAGGCCCATTTCTTCCAGGATACGGGCAACGCTGTCACCCACAGCAGGTGTGGGCGCAAGGCTAAGGTCCACAATGCCAAAAGGCACACCAAGCCGTTCTGATGCCTCCTTACCCACCAGCTGACCCATTCTGGTAATACGAAATGCCGTCTTTTTCACAGTCTCGGCCACTACATCAAAAGGCTGACCCTTTACGCTTTGTAAAGCATGGTACACAACACCCGGGCCGGATACGCCAACATTGAGCACACATTCTGGCTCACCTACACCATGAAACGCGCCTGCCATAAATGGATTATCCTCAACAGCATTGGCAAACACCACCAGCTTTGCGCAGCCGAGACCATCGCGGTCTTCTGTCATTTTTGCCGTTTCCTTGATGATCCTACCCATTTCGGCCACAGCATCCATATTGATTCCCGCCTTGGTAGAGCCAACATTTACGCTTGCACAAACTCGCTCTGTGCAAGCCATAGCCTCAGGAATGGAACGGATCAGCTTCCAATCCGCTGCAGTGCATCCTTTCTGCACAAGCGCAGAAAAACCGCCAATAAAGTTTACACCGCACGCCTTGGCTGCGTCGTCCAATGTCTTTGCGATTTTAACATAGGAATCTGCTGTACAAGAACCGGCCACCAACGCAATGGGTGTTACGGAAATGCGCTTGTTGACAATTGGGATACCAAACTCCCCTTCAATATCCACACCCACCTTTACCAAATCCTTGGCGCAGCGTGTGATCTTCGCATAGATCTTCTCGCAGCATTTGTCAATGTCCGTATCCGCACAATCCAAAAGATTGATGCCCATGGTAATGGTACGAATATCCAAATGCCGCTTATCGATCATATCCAGCGTCTGTAAAATATCTTTTTGATTCAGCATTTTGCCACCTCAGATTCGGTGCATGGACTCAAAAATATCTTCCCGCTGTACGCGAATGGACAGGCCCATATCCTTACCCATGGCATCCATCACACCGGAAAGTTCTGCCAGTGGCAGCGAGCATGCAGAGACATCCACTACCATCATCATGGTAAAATATCCCTGCATAACTGTCTGACTGATGTCCAGGACATTCACCTGATATTCCGCAAGTTTCACGCAGACAGCAGCGATAATACCAACCTGGTCCTTGCCCACAACTGTCAATATTGCCTTCATACTATCACCTCAAAGTTCGTAATCCGCGCTGCAGCGAGTGTCCAAAAGATCCCAAAAACAATCCTTAGCTGCCAAATGTGCAGGATGCTCAGCATACTCCTGAAGTGCAACTGCACTATCAAACTCGGAGTAAAGAACATAATCATATCCCTGATATGCCTGACGGATCTCCATATGCCGCAGACCGGGAATCACGCCTACCAGCGGCTCCAGCTTAGATGCGATCAATGCAACAGCATCTTTTTTATCCACACCCTCCTTGAAGGTGTACAACACAATATGCTTAACCATAACAATTCCTCCATGCAAATACCGGGACCGGCAAAAGTCGGTCCCGGTATGTAGCGTTAATTATTCAGCTTCTGCTTCAGCGACTTCCTCAGTCTCTGCAGTCTCTTCAGCTTCCTCAGCCTCCACAACGGGCTCGATCAGAGCACGGATGGACAGAGAGATACGCTTATTCTCAGCATCAACATCGGTGATCTTAGCCTGAACCTGCTGACCCTCAGCCAGTACATCCTCAGGCTTGCCAATACGCTTGTCCGCGATCTGGGAAATGTGAATCAGACCGTCAACACCGGGGATGATCTCAGCAAATGCGCCAAAGGTCATGAGCTTTACAACCTTAACATCCACTACATCACCCACATTGTAGGTGGTCATGAACTGATTCCAGGGATTCATCTCAGCAGTCTTGTAACCCAGAGAGATCTTGTGCTTCTCAG
>JAZSFE010000039.1:0-79126 GCA_045532105.1 Faecousia sp. | reverse complement strand
GGTGGGATTACTTATTTGGTCGGAGCATCGGGATTCGAACCCGAGGCCTCTTGGACCCGAACCAAGCGCGATACCAAGCTTCGCCATGCCCCGATAGCTAGGGTATTATAATAAAATTTCCTATACTTGTCAAGACCTGTTGCGAGCAGATAACTGTCATTGGCGGACAAGTTTATCATAGGATATAGAGGAGGGATGGTTATGGCATATCGCATTGAATATAAAGCGCTGAGCCCTAAAAAAAGTGGGTTCTGCAGGAAATATGGAATGTTTATACTTGTTACGCTCCTTCTTGTTGCGACTGTGACAATTTCCGTTGCAAATTTGTCGGGAGCTCTGTGGGTCAGACATCTGTTGTTTCCCGGAGACCCCCAGGTCACTGCTGCTGCGTTAGAGGGATTGGCAGAGGATTTGCAGCAGGGGAGTTCTGTTATGGATGCGATCACTGCGTTTTGCCGCGATGTGATCAACAATGGAGCTTGATATGCGATTGCAAAAACCGGATGTTTTAGGCTGGAGTTTGATCATTGCCGCAATGATGCTTCTTTTGCTGCCGTTAAAATGGCTCATTGCAGCAATGGTTGCTGCTGCGTTCCATGAGTTTTGCCATTGGGGAATGATTTTCCTTTGCAAAGGCCGGGTAACAGGTTTCAATATTGGAACTTATGGCGCAGTAATGCAGGTGGAAGAACTGCCCACTTATAAGGAGCTTTTGTGTGCGTTGGCAGGACCTTTAGGAGGACTCTGTTTGGTGTTTTTTGCCAAGTGGATACCTAGAACGGCATTCTGTGCCCTTATCCAATCAGTCTATAATCTGTTGCCGCTTTTCCCTCTTGATGGGGGGAGAATCATGAAATGCACCTTTCAGCTGTTTCTGCCTGAAAGAGCCGTAGTAAAAATCTGCAACATTGTTGCTATGTGTTTCAAGGTGCTTTTGTCAATCGCATCGGTTTGGGCCGCGTTTGTTTGGAAGGCAGGAATTTTCCCGATAATTTTTGCAGCATTGTTAAACGTACGTACAAAAAACAGAAAACCCTTGCAAAATGAGCGTTCTCAAGGTACAATAGCCCTACCAAGATAAAGAGGTTAGTGTATGACTGATTTACTGCATAGGATCCTGCCTAAGGTGCAAAAACCTGCCAGATATACTGGTGGAGAATTTAATGAAATTCAAAAGAACCCGGCCGATGTTCGCGTCCGGGTGGCTTTTTGTTTTCCGGATACTTATGAGATTGGCATGTCCAATGTTGGTATGCGGATCCTTTACGGCGTGATGAACCAAATGGACGGCATTTGGTGCCAGCGCGTGTTTGCGCCATGGGGCGATATGGAAGAGCAGATGCGTCAGCACAGTCTTCCTTTATGGGCGCTGGAAAGCGGCGAGCCCGTGAAGGATTTTGATATGATCGCCTTTACAATCGGTTATGAAATGAGTTATTCCAACATTTTGAACATGTTGGATCTTGCAGGTGTGCCGCTTTATTCCCGAGACCGTAAAGGTTTGGAACAAATGGTGTTTGCGGGCGGTGTCTGCGCTTATAATCCTGAGCCGCTGGCGGACTTTATAGACTTTTTCTCCCTTGGCGAGGGTGAAGATATAACCGTTGAGATTGTGAGTCTGTACGACCGCGCCAAGGCTGAAGCGTGGGGTAAGGAAGAATTTCTCAAAGAGGTTGCCAAGATTCCTGGTATCTATGTTCCTTCTTTTTACGAGCATGCATATCATGAGGATGGAACGCTTCGCGCTATCATCCCTGCAGAGGGCGCGCCAAAGGCGGTCACCAAACGGATTATTGAAGACTTGGATCATGCATATTGGCCCGAGAAAATGATCGTTCCGTCCACGGAGATCGTTCATGATCGGGCAAATCTTGAGGTTTTTCGCGGTTGTATCCGCGGCTGTAGATTTTGCCAGGCCGGTTTTACCTACCGACCTGTTCGGAAAAAGCGTGCGGAGATACTCTACCGTCAGGCCGTGAATACATTGGAAATTTCTGGAAATAATGAAATTACTCTGTCCAGTCTTTCTACGTCTGATTATCGGGAGCTGAAAGCCTTAACAGATGAATTGATCCCGTATTGTGAGGAGCATAAGGTGAATTTATCTGTTCCGTCCTTGCGTGCTGATAATTTCTCTCGTGAGCTCATGGAAAAATTGCAGACTGTGCGTAAAAGCGGTCTGACTTTTGCACCGGAAGCCGGCACTCAGCGTCTGCGTGATGTGATCAACAAGAACTTGACGGAGGATGAGATCCTGTTTACCTGCACAAATGCCTTTGCAGGTGGTTGGAACAATGTAAAGCTTTACTTTATGCTTGGACTTCCAACAGAGACGGATGAGGATGTTATTGGTATTGCTGAGCTGGTTTATAAGATCATTCTTGCATGGAAAGAGCATGCTAAGAACAAAAAACGCGCTTTGCGGATTCATGTGGCGACCGCTTACTTTGTGCCCAAACCCCATACTCCGTTTCAATGGGAAAAGCAGATTACCCCGGAGGAATACTTGCGCAGATGCCGGCTTCTTAAGAGCCATTTATACTCCAAGTCTATTGTTTATGACTATCATGCCCCGGAATTGAGCCGTTTGGAGGCAGTCTTTGCTCGGGGTGACCGACGATTGGGACCTGTGATCGCGCAAGCGGTAAAGAACGGCGCAAAGCTGGATGGCTGGGATGAGTATTTCAATTACAGCTATTGGTTTGATGCTTTTAAGACCTGCGGTATCGATCCTAATTTCTATACAACCCGTGGTTATGAAGAAGGGGAGATCCTTCCCTGGGATACCATTGATGTTGGTGTTACAAAAGGCTTCCTGCTGCGGGAAAGAAAACGTGCGTATGACGGGAAAATTACACCGGATTGTCGTCACGGCTGCGCCGGATGCGGCGCTAACACCCTGCTTAGCGAGGTGAAATGCGATGGCTAGATTGTTGTTTGAAAAGACAGGGGAAGCAGTGTGGATCTCTCATCTTGATCTTATGCGGTTGTTTCAGCGTGCATTTAAGCGGGCAGATCTGCACTTGACGCATACGCAAGGTTTTAATCCCAGACCATCTGTGTCCATCGCGTTGCCGTTATCCGTGGGCGTGGAAAGTGTATGTGAGCTTCTGGATTTTGATCTGGAAGGCGATAGCGTAGCATTAGAGGAGATCTGTGAGCGTCTAAATACCGCCCTGGTTAAGGGTATTTGTGTGAAACAGGTATATGAAGACGGAAAAAAGCTTAAGCATTTGGCATACTTAGACACAGTTCTTACAATGGAATATGATGCCGGTGTGCCCGAGGGTGCTATGGATGCGATTTCCCTGCTCTTTGCACAGGAAAGCTTACCGGTACTGAAGAAAGGCAAAAACGGGTCAGCAGAACAGGATATTATCCCTATGATCAAATGTCTGGAGGTTTTGACGCTTGATGCAAACACGCTTACGGTAAATGCAAGGGTGTGCTGTCAGAACCCCAGCCTGAATCCCATGCTGCTCAGTGCGGCTGTGGAGCGGTATTTGCCCCAATACGCCCCTGATTTTTGTAAATGCAAGCGTTTGGAGCTTTATGATGCGGAAAACAATGTTTTCAGATAGGAGTTTGTTATGAACGAAATTGAATTGGAAATTTGCCCGTGCTGTCGGGGTAATGGAATGCTTGTCCATGAAGGCGGGTGGTCTGTACAGGTGGAGTGTACCGATTGCGGAAGCCATACTGTATACGTGGAATATGATAACGATGAGCAGAAGCAGCAGGCGGAACGAAAGGTTGCTATGCTTTGGAATTTGGGCAAAGTCATTAAGTCTAACCCCGGTGAATAATTTTTTGAAAATAGTAAAATAATGCTTGCATTTTTCGCCAAGGTATGCTAAGATACACAGGCGCTAAGAAAATGCAAGCATATTTCCGGGTGTGGCGAAGTTTGGTATCGCGCTTGAATGGGGTTCAAGAGGCCTCGAGTTCGAATCTCGACACTCGGACCAAAAAATACAGGACAGCATTAGTTGTCCTGTATTTTTTATATCTAGGGGGAGAGATTCGAAGATCCTAAATGCAATATGCCAGTGGCATATTGCTGCCACCAGTTCAAAAACTGGTGGCTACAATAATTTCCGGTTCAACCGGAAATGCGACCGAATCTCGACACTCGGACCAAAAATCCAGAAAGAGCAAATGCTCTTTCTGGATTTTTCTTTTATATCGAAATTCGAATAGAACTACTTGATCCTTCTTTTTTGCTGTTGACAAAATGTTATATCTGTGTTATCTTTGTGTTAAATAGCAAGTTTTTAACATGGAAGGTAGGGGAGTAAGTTGAATAATATCCGCAAAGAAAAGATTCGCGTATTTATTGAATCCAACGGAGTAGTATCTATTAAGGAACTTCAGGCGTTGATCCCCGGTGTTTCGTTAATGACCATTCACAGGGATCTCGATTCTCTTGAGCAGGAGGGCGCGATCGTAAAGGTACGAGGTGGCGCAAAGCTTGTACATCATTCCGGTGACCCCGGTTTTGATGTTCGCCTGCAGGAGAATAATGCAGGGAAGAAAGAGATCGTTAGAAAAGCACTTTCGCTCATTCAGCCAAACAGCACTATTTTCTTGGATGCCAGCACTACAAATCTTATGTTGGCCCGGTGTTTGCCTGATATTGATTTGAATATCTTCACCACAGGCCCTAATATTGCCATAGAGCTTTGCCGTTTGCAGAATCCCAATATAACCTTGTGCTGCGGGAGGATCAATCGCAAAAACATGGCTCTTTCCGGTCAGAATACTTTGGATATGCTGGATAAGATCAATATTGATATTGCTTTTATTGGTGTTTCCGGCTGCAGCGCTGAATCCGGCTTTACATGTGGTACGGAAAGTGACATGGTGGTCAAGCGGAAGGTAATTCAAAAGGCGAGAACCAGTGTAGTTCTTTGTGACAGGGTAAAATTCAGCAGATTGATGCCTTATACATTTGCTCAATATAAGGATGTTGACTATCTGATTTCTGATGATAAGATACCCCAGGCGGTGTTGGATGCCGCAAAACAGGAAAATGTACAAATCCTTTGAGACAGTAGGCGTGTTTTTGTGCACGCCTACTATATTTTTTGCATTTGAAAATTGGCTATTGACGAAATTGTTATAAAATGTTATATATAACATATGATAACATTTAACTGAGGAGGATTTATCTATGGCAACCGCAGTGATCATGCCCAAGGCGGGCATTACCGTGGAAAGCTGCATTATCGGTGAGTGGCAGAAAAAGGTGGGCGACCAGATCAAATTGGGCGACGTTCTTTTTACATACGAAACCGATAAGGCTAGTTTTGAATGTGAATCTACCGCAGAAGGCGAGCTCTTGGAGATTTTCTTTGGCGAGGGTGATGAGGTCCCTTGCCTTGTTAATGTCTGTGCCATCGGTGTAAAGGGCGAGGATTGCTCCGCGCTTAAGGGCGGAAGTGCCGCAGATGCCCCCGCTGCACCTCCCGCTGCTCCTGCTGCTCCTGCTGTGGCCGCGGTTGCCTGCAATACAAAGGCACAGGCGGTTATTATGCCTAAGGCCGGCATTACTGTTGAAAGCTGCATCATCGGTGAATGGCTTAAGAGCATTGGCGATGAAGTCAAGGTTGGCGATATCCTGTTTACTTATGAGACGGACAAGGCTTCCTTTGAATGTGAATCCACTGCTGAAGGTGAGCTGCTTGCTATTTTCTTTGAAGAGGGCGACGAGGTTCCTTGCCTTGAGAATGTTTGTGCAGTTGGCCCTAAGGGTGAGCCTACTGACTGCTTGAAGCCCGGTGCTGCTCCTGCTGCCGTAGAGGCTGCAGTTGCTGATGCTCCTGCCGTTGCTGCTGAGGCAGCTGCACCCGCTGCTGAGATCGTTCCCGGTGCACCGGTATCGCCCAGAGCCGCAAAGCTTGCAAAAGCTGCCGGCGTGGATGCCTCTCTGGCTGCCGGTACAGGTCCTAATGGCCGGATTATTGAGCGTGATGTCCAGAAACTTATTGCCGAGGGTGTTCCTGCTAAGGCCAGTGCACCTGTTTGCGACGGTCCTGAGTTTGAAGATGTGAAGTTCAGCGGTATTCGCCGGGCAATCAGCAAGTCTATGCATACCAGTCTTTCCACTATGGCTCAGCTGACCCATAATGTCAGTTTTGATGCTTCGGCTATCCTTGCATACCGCAAGACCTTAAAGGCTGCAGGTGGGGAGTATGCAGGCATCACCTTGGGTGACATTATTCTGTATGCTGTTTCCAGAACATTGCTGAATCATCCCGATCTGAACGCTAATATGCTGGACGACAATTCTATCCGTCGGTTTAATCATGTGAACCTGGGCGTTGCCGTGGATACTCCCCGCGGTTTGATGGTTCCTACTATTGTTCATGCAGACCAGATGAGCTTGCTGGAGATTTCTAAGGCAGTTAAGGAACTTGCTGCCCAGTGCCGTGATGGTGCGATCAGCCCGGATAAGCTTTCCGGTGGCAGTTTTACCGTTTCTAATTTGGGCAATATGGGCGTTGAGAGCTTCACTCCTGTGATCAATCCTCCCCAGACAGGTATTTTGGGTGTTTGTGGTACGATTGACCGGGTTCGCAAAGCAGCTGACGGTTCTATTGAGATATATCCTGCCATGGGTCTTAGCTTGACCTATGATCATCGTGCTGTGGACGGAACTCCTGCTGCTAAGTTCCAGAAGGAACTGTGCACCAATCTGGAGCAGTTTACCATGCTGCTGGCGAAGTAAGAAGGAGGTAGTTAGTTATGCCTAAGAGTTTATTTGTAGACCCCAACGTGGTTCGTGCGCCCGGTAAGGTCACATTCAACGATATTCCTGTTAACCAGTATAACAAGACCGTGAAAGAGGAGTTGGACTCCGGCAAGTTCACTAAGGAAGATCTGATCCGCATCTTCCGCGATATGACGATTCTGCGTGAATTTGAGACCATGCTGAACCTTATTAAAACTCAGGGTAGTTATAACGGTATTGACCACACCTATCCCGGCCCTGCCCACTTGTCTACCGGCCAGGAGTCTGCTTGTGTGGGTCAGGCCTATTTGCTGGATGAGAATGACTTTGCATTCGGTTCTCATCGTTCCCATTCTGAGATTCTTGCCAAAGCTTTGTCCACCATCAATAAGATGACCGATGAGCAGCTGATGAATGTCATGGAAAACTTCCTCGATGGAAAGTGCCTGCGTGCGACTCAGAAGCTGGGCGAAACAAAGGATGTTAAGGAACTTGCTATCCGCTTCATTCTGTACGGTACACTTGCTGAGATTTTTGCCCGTGAGACCGGTTTCCATATGGGTATGGGCGGCTCTATGCACGCTTTCTTCCTGCCCTTTGGCATTTATCCCAATAATGCCATTGTTGGTGGTTCCGGCACTATTTCCACCGGTGCTGCTCTGTATAAGAAAGTTAACAACAAGAAGGGCATTGTTATTTGTAACATTGGCGATGCATCCATGGCACGCGGCCCTGTTTGGGAAGCACTGAACTTCTCCGCTATGGATCAGTATAAGACATTGTGGGAGAGCCACAATGACGGCATGCCCATTTTGTATAACATCTTCAACAACTCTTACGGCATGGGCGACCAGACTCGCGGTGAGACTATGGGCCAGGGTTGCATGAGCCGGATCGCCTCCGGCGTCAGTCCTACTCAGTTCCATGCGGAAACCATTGATGGATTCAATCCCTTGGCTGTCATTGACGCTATGGAGCGTAAATTGGAGTTGCTGCGGAACGGCCAGGGCCCTGTTATGCTTGAAACCCTTACTTACCGTTTCTCCGGCCACTCTGTTTCTGACCAGAACGCTTACCGCACCAAGGAAGAGATCGATGCCTGGAAGGAAGTTGACCCCATTGTTACTTATCCTGCAAAGCTGGTGGAAGCCGGTGTCATGACGCAGGAAGAGGTTGATGCTATCCTGAAGGAAACTTCTGATCGTATGACCATGATCTGCAAGTTCGCTGCAGATCCTGAGTTTAGCCCCTATTGTGACTTTAAGAAGGATCCTGCAGTGGTTGAACGGCTGATGTTCTCCAATCAGAAAGTGGAGAAGATGGATGACCGCGAGCCTGAGGTTACAGTTCCTAAGGAAGAAGCAGAGGGATATAAGAAGATCAAGGCTAAGGAGCGCAGCCCCATTGGATCAGACGGCAAGCCTGTTTCTAAGATGAAGCTGTATAACCTGCGTGACGGCCTTTCTGAGGTCATCTGGGACCGTTTTTATGAAGATCCTACGCTCATTGCATATGGTGAGGATTGCCGCGACTGGGGTGGCGCATTTGCTGTGTACCGCGGTATGATGGACGCTCTGCCGCATTGCCGGCTGTTTAACTCTCCTTTGGCAGAGGGCGCTATCGTGGGTACTGCGGTTGGTTATGCACTCTCCGGTGGTCGTGCATTGGTTGAGCTGATGTATGCAGACTTTATTGGCTGCGCCGGTGACGAGATCTTTAATCAGATGTCCAAATGGCAGGCAATGTCTGCCGGCATTTTGAAGATGCCATTGGTTCTTCGTGTTTCCGTTGGTTCCAAGTATGGTGCACAGCATTCTCAGGACTGGACGGCTCTGTGTGCGCACATTCCCGGCTTGAAGGTTTGTTTCCCCGCAACTCCTTGGGAAGCTAAGGGCCTGATGGAGACTGCCTTGAAGGGTACCGATCCTGTGGTATTCTTTGAATCTCAGAGAATTTACGATGTGGGCGAGCAGTTCCGCGAGGGCGGTGTACCTGCTGAGCGTTATGAGATCGAGATCGGCGATACCAATAAGGTTCGCGACGGTAAGGATATTACCATTCTTACCATTGGCGCTGCGTTGTATCGTGCTGTGGATGCTGCCAAGACTCTGTCTGAGAAGTATGGCATGGAAGCGGATATTATCAACATTCACTCCTTAGTACCTTTGGACTATACCAAGATTTTGGAGTCTGTCCGTAAGACGGGTAAGGTTGTGCTGGTTTCTGATGCTTGTGCAAGAGGTTCTTTCCTCAATGATGTGGCAAAGACCATTACTGACCTGTGCTTTGACGATCTGGATGCACCTCCTGTGGTGATCGGTGCTAAGAACTGGATCACGCCGCCTTTCGAGTTTGATGAGTTCTTCTTCCCGCAGGCAAGCTGGATCTTGGATGCTATCAACGAAAAGCTTGTTCCGTTGAATGGTTATGAGCCTGTAACCTCCTGCGATGAGGCAGAGACTGTTCGTCGTGCGAAAGCTGGCGTATAAGCAATTTTGATATTCGGGTGCGCCGCGATTTGGCGCACCCGAATTTTTGCAAAAAAATGTTAAAAAAGTACTTGATTTTTCAAAATACTGGTGTTATAATACCGAGGTCTGTAAACAAGGTGAGTCCTCTGCGGCAATTTGCACGCACGAACGCCTAATATATAAGGAGGACGTAAATATGGATTTGGTAAAGGCATTATCCAACCAGTACATGAAGGAAGAGCTGCCTGAAGTTCAGGTCGGTGACACTGTTCGTGTGCATGTTCGGATCAAGGAAGGTTCCCGTGAGCGTATTCAGGTGTTTGAGGGCACTGTGATCGCCCGTAAGCACGGTGGTATCGCAGAGACTATCACTGTTCGCCGTGTTTCCTACGGTGTTGGCTGTGAAAAGGTGTTCCCCCTGCATGCTCCCAATGTTGCAGCTATCGACGTTGTTCGCCATGGTAAGGTTCGTCGCGCTAAGCTGTATTACCTGCGTGATCGTTTCGGCAAGGCTGCCAAGATCAAGGAAAAGATTTAACAAAAAGAAAAAAAGAGGGCTTGCCCTCTTTTTTTTTATTTCTTTTTCGTTTATAATGTAAAAAACATTATCGTTACGGATCGTTTGGAGTGAGTTTTATGGACCAGAATTATCAGGATCAGGAATCCTTTGAAGAACTGGATATAGATAATATTCTCCGGGATTATAAAGAAATCGGGCAAAATGAATTTGAGCGAGCAGATGTAAAGCCTGCGCCCCAAGACAGACCTGCAAAAAAGAAGGAGAAGTTCGGTTGGCAAAAAACGCTGATGCTGTATTTGCATGACCTTGTTTTTCTTCTTGCCGCAGTGATGGTTATTTTCTTGCTCTGTTTCCGCGTCGTGATTGTATCCGGTGGCTCTATGAAAAATACGCTTCATGACGGGGATTATCTGTTGCTCCTTGGCAGTGTGTTTTATCGTCAACCGGAATGCGGCGATGTGATCGTGGTTAGCAAACAGTCTTTTGACAACGGTGCACCTATTGTAAAGCGTGTAATCGCAACGGAAGGGCAGACGATTAAAATCGACTCCACAACCAATATTGTTTATGTTGATGATGTTCCTTTGAAAGAAGACTATATTATTGGCGTCACCGAGTATTTTTATGGTGATATTTATACGCTCACTGTACCGGATGGCTGTTTGTTCGTTATGGGCGATAATCGCGAAAATTCCAAGGATAGTCGCGATCCGGATATAGGACTGATCGACCGGCGTGAGGTATTAGGTAAGGCGATCTTTTTGTTCCTACCCGGTACAGAGGACGGAACAACAGAAAAAGATTACAGTAGAATCGGGGTGGTGTCCTGATGGCACAGGAGCACATGAATATTCAGTGGTATCCCGGCCACATGACAAAGACCCGCAGGCAGATTGAAGCGGATCTGAAGCAGGTGGATGCAGTTTGTGAGATCGTGGATGCCCGGATCCCTATATCCAGCCGAAATCCGGATATTGACAGTATTTGCGGCAGCAAGCCCCGCATGATCGTCCTCAACCGCATGGACCTTGCCGATCCTGCGGCTACCAAACGATGGGCAGCATACTTTAAAGCCAAGGGAATGGCCGTTTTGGCAACGGATTGCAAAACTCGAAAGGGTATTTCCGAATTTACTCCTGCGGCAAGGATCGCTTGTGCGGAAAAGCTTGCAAGGGATGCAGCGCGGGGCATGAATCGGCAGCTTCGCGTTATGATCGTTGGTATCCCCAATGTGGGAAAGTCTACGTTGATCAATCAAATCTCCGGCAGGAAAGGCGCCAAGGCTGAAAACCGTCCCGGTGTTACCCGTGGTAAGCAATGGGTCACTGTGGATGCGAGCTTACAGCTTTTGGATACTCCCGGTATTTTGTGGCCGAAATTTGAAGATCCCGAAGTGGGCATGATGCTTGCTTACACCGGCGCGGTTAAAGAGGGCGTCATTGATATTGAAGAACTTGCGTACCGGCTTATGGAGCTGCTGCATAAGCTGTATCCCCATGTTCTGCTGGAGCGGTATAAAGTAGAAGCACCGGAAGGAACTCCCGGATATGAGCTTTTGGAGCTTGCTGGCAGAAAGCGGGGATACTTGCTCTCCGGTGGCGAGATTAATATTGAGCGTATGGCAAAGGTTTTGCTGGATGAATACCGCAGCGGAAAGTTAGGTAAGTTCACATTAGAAGAACCGGAGGAAATGTAACATGAGCAACGCTGATATGTGGCAATATGAGCAGGAGCTGTTTTCTCAAGGGTTTGAGCTTGTGTGTGGTATTGACGAGGCGGGCAGGGGACCTCTTGCCGGCCCGGTTTGCGCTGCGGCTGTGATTTTGCCGGCGAATCTGGAGATTCCTGGTCTTAACGACAGCAAGAAATTAACGGACAAAAAGCGTCGGGAGCTATTTCCTATCATTAAGGAGCAGGCGATTGCTTATGGTATCGGCCTTGCTGACCACGAAGAGATTGACCAGATCAATATTCTGCAGGCGACTTTTTTGGCAATGGATCGCGCTTTGGCCCAGCTGCCTGTAAAGCCTCAGTTCGCTTTGATTGACGGTAATCGGGAGAAAGATTTTGGTTTGCCGGTAAAGACGGTGGTAAAAGGTGACAGCCTTAGTGCCAATATTGCAGCGGCTTCTGTCCTAGCTAAAGTGACCCGTGACGACATTATGGAACAAGTTGCCCTGGAATATCCCGGTTATGGCTTTGAAGTACATAAAGGATACGGCACAAAGGCGCACTATGCGGCCATTGCTCAGCTTGGCCCCAGTCCCATCCACCGTATGTCCTTTTTAAAGAAACTGTATGGCGGGAAATAAGCTTACAGGCTCTTGGGGCGAGGCTCTGGCAGCGGAGTACCTGCGCAATAAGCGGTATCAGATTGTCGCTGCGGGATATCACAGCCGATTCGGCGAGATCGATCTTATTGTGAAAGACCGTAAATATCTTGTGTTTGTGGAAGTAAAGCTGCGGAAAAATGCGAATTATGCCGAAGCAGGGGAGTATGTGGATCAGCGAAAACAAGATAAGATCCGCGTGACTGCAGCTATGTATCTGGCTCAGAACCCGACCACGCTACAATCGCGTTTTGATGTGATTGAAATCTATGCGCCCCAGGGCATCCGGACAAAAGATCCGGTAATTAAACATTTGGAGTGTGCGTTTGAATGAATTTTCCCGTATTTGATTTGCATTGTGATACGGTGCTTTCCCTTGTGGGCAAGAGCAGGGATTCCGGTGAATCGCTGCTTAAAAACAGTGGGCATATCGACCTGCAGCGTGCTGGCGCTCTGCCTGGTTACGCTCAGTGTTTTGCCTGTTTTACCAGTACATGGGACGAATTGCCGGAAGGTATTACCGTTGAAACACTGTTTGAACGGGAGATGGGCATCATTTTAAGCCAGTTTGATGCTTATTCTGACTTGATCCGGCAAGGCTATTGTGCGCAGGATGTAAGGGATAATCAAAAAAATGGACTGATGACCGGTATTTTGACCATTGAAGGCCCGGCAGGTTTTGGTTTTGATCCTGCACTGCTTGAGGATCTGTATAAAGTGGGTTTTCGAATCACCACATTAGGCTGGAACGAAAAGAATCCTCTCACCGGATCCAATATTACGGGCGGTGGACTTACGGATTTGGGCATGGAATTTGTGAAGGAAGCGCAGCGTCTTGGTATGGGGATCGATGTCAGCCATATCAGCGACGAGGGTTTCTGGGATATTATGAAGATTACCCAAAAACCTATTATTGCCACACATTCTAACAGCCGTGCGGTTTGGGATCACAGCAGAAATTTAACGGATGATATGTACCGTGCAATCTGTGAAAGCGGTGGTGTTGCAGGATTTAATCTTTATTCCGCATTCATCGGCGATAGGGCAGACTTGGATGCTGCTTGTGACCATATTTTCCATTTTATGGAGCTGGACCCCGATGCGAAACATATTGCCCTTGGAGGCGATCTGGACGGCTGCGAAACGCTGCCGGACGGATTTGCTGGCGTGGAGAGCTACCCGCTCCTGGCGCAGCGACTTCTTGACCGGGGTTTGGATGAAAATTCTGTACATCGAATTTATTGGGATAATGCTTTGGAGGTGCTGGAAAAATGCTCTATGTAACCACAAGAAACAAGTTTGATGCGTATACGACGCCTCATGCGTTTCGTGCTGAACGGGCCGCAAACGGAGGGTTTTATCTGCCGTTTCGTATGCCCGTATTCTCCCAACAGGAACTTGAAGTATGGAAAGAGAAGTCTTTTGCGCAGACTGTTGCAGATATTCTTAACCTGTTCTTTTCCTGCCGGCTGACCTCTTGGGATGTGGAGTTCTCTGCCGGACGTTATCCTGTAAAATTGACTGGATTGCAGCAAAGGATTTGCATCGGCGAGCTGTGGCACAATCAGACAGGAGATTTTTCCGGATTAGAGAAGATCTTGACTCTAAACATAGACCCGACCTCTGCGAAACCGGTCAGTTGGGTAAGGATTGCCGTTCGCATTGCGGTGCTTTTTGGTATTTATACCGAAATGTCCCGGAGCGATATACTGGGCGATGATGAGAGTTTGGATATTGCGTTACCTGAGGCTGATATGGTTACTGTCATGGCAGCTTGGTACAGTAAAGTGATGGGGTTGCCTATCCGCAATATTGTGATCGGATGCCCGGAAACTTCTGCTGTATGGGATTTGCTTCAGTTTGGCACAGTAAAACCCGATCAAACAGTCCCCGGTGAGACGGAACGTCTGATTTTTGGCACATTGGGAATTGATGAAGCACTTAGATTTGTTGGATGCTGTGAGAAGAATGCAGAGTATTCTCTGCTGCCTGAAATGCATGCTCGTTTGAGCAATGGTATCTTTGCTTTCGTAGTAAGCTCTGGCCGTGTGGATGATACGATCCCCAATGTATACCGCACAGCTGGGTATATGCTTGATCGCGGTGCAGCACAGGCTTACAGCGCTCTGCAGGATTACCGCGCTAAATGCGGTATGAGTCGGGTTGCATTGGTCTTATCTGAGCAAAAACCTGAGGATATTTAATCTTTGGAGGAATTATGGCTCTTTACGCTATTGGTGACCTGCATCTGTGTCTCGGCGCACAAAAGCCGATGGATATTTTCGGCGGTGCATGGGTCGGATATATGGAAAAGTTAAAATCCGGCCTGTCTGCTATTGGGCCGGAGGATACAACAGTGCTTCTCGGTGACCTGAGCTGGGCCTTGAGTCTTGAAGAATCTCAAGCTGACTTTGCATGGATCAATGAGATCCCCGGCAAAAAGATCATACTTAAGGGAAATCACGATTACTGGTGGACAACTGCCACGAAGTTTCAAAAGTTTTGCGGCGAAAATGGTTTTGAAGATCAGTGGATCCTTAACAATAACCATTATGAGTATGGCGGTTATGCCATATGCGGCACAAGAGGATGGTTTTTTGAAGAAGAGCGGGGCGATGCCCACGATGCAAAAGTATTCAGAAGAGAACTTATGCGTTTGGAGGCTTCGTTAAAATCTGCAGGTGATCTTCCAAAGATTGTCTTTCTTCATTACCCGCCAAAATATAAAGGTTACGAGTGCCCTGAAATTATTCAGCTAATGAGGGATTACGATGTTCGCCGCTGTTTTTACGGCCACCTGCACGGTGCGAGCCACGGACTTGCCATGGAAGGTCAGTGGGACGGAATTGAGTACCGCCTTGTATCGGCCGACAGGCTTGATTTTCAACCATATTTGGTACTTCCTTAAAAGGACTGTGCAAAAGCACAGTCCTTTTCTGTCAAAATGGACAGAAAACTCAGAAATACGAAAAATTTTTAAGAAAAGGGTGGACATTTGCGGGATTCTTTGATAAAATACTACGGCTGTAAACATATATAAAAAGGCTGTATAATCAGCCTGTATTTGGAGGTTTGTAAACCATGAACGTAAAAAGCATCGAGAAGAACGGCAATCAGGCTACCGTGGTCGTAGAGATCGACAAGGAAATGATGGAATCCGGCGTGAATAAGGCATATCTGAAGGCACGCAAGAACATCATGATCCCCGGCTTCCGTAAGGGTAAGGCTCCCCGGAAGATGATCGAGTCCATGTACGGTGCGCATGTTTTCTATGAAGAAGGTCTGGATGAGATATTCCCCGAGATTTATAAGTTTGCCATTGCCGACCAGGATCTGAAGGCTATCGGCCGTCCCAGCCTGACCGATATGGACATTAGTGAGGATAACATTGTTACTCTGACTTTGACCACCGATGTGTATCCCGAGGTCACTTTGGGCGAGTATAAGGGCCTGAAGGTTGAAAAGACTAAGGTTACCGTTAGCGATGAGCAGGTGGAGGCTGAGCTGAGCCGTATGGCTCAGAATGTTGCTTCCACTGAGACCGTTGAGCGCGCTGCAGAAATGGGCGATACCGCTAATATCGATTTCGAGGGCTTTGACAATGGTGTTGCTTTCGAAGGCGGTAAGGGCGAAAACTTCGATCTGAAGCTGGGCAGCGGTTCTTTCGTGCCCGGTTTTGAGGAGCAGGTTGTTGGCATGGCTGCCGGTGAGGAGAAGGATATTGATATTACTTTCCCCGAGGATTACAAGGCTGATCTGGCCGGTAAGCCCGTCGTGTTCCATGTTAAGTGCAATAAGGTCACTGTGACCAACGTGCCCGAGATGGATGATGAATTTGCCAAGGACGTCTCCGAGTTTGAGACTCTGGAAGATCTGAAGGCTGACATTCGCGCCAAGGCTCTTGAAAATGCTCAGAAGCAGGCCGATAATGCATTCGAACAGGCCGCTGTGGACATGGCTGCTGAAAATACCACAGTGGATATGCCCAACGCCCTTGTTGAAGCTGAGCTGGACAACCAGATGGAGCGTTTTGCATACCAGCTGCAGATGAGCGGCTATTCCATGGAACAGTATGCTAAGATGATGGGCGGCGATGTTGCCACCATGCGTAATGCATTCCGCTCTACTGCTGAAAAGCAAGCTAAGGTCAATGTGACTTTGGAGAAGATTGCTGAAGTAGAAGGCATCGAAGTCACCGAAGAGGATATGAATGAGGAGTTTGAGGCACTAGCAAAGCAGTATTCTCTGGATGTTGAGAAGATCAAGGAAATGGTCCCTGCTGAGGAGATCAAGGCCAGCTTGAAGATCCGTAAGGCCGTTAAGGTCATTGTGGACAGCGCTGTTGCAACTGCTCCCAAGGCAAAGAAGACCACTACCAAGAAGACCACCAAGAAGGCCGAGGAGGCTCCCGAGGCAGCAGCTGAGGAAGCTCCCAAGAAGACCACTAAAAAGAGAACTACCAAGAAGACTGAGGAGAAGATCGAAGAAGCTGCCGAGGTTAAAACCGAGGAATAAGCCGGTCTTTTGATGGTTAGAATGTTTCGTAAGGCCCAATGAAAGGAGACATGACCATGAGTTTAGTACCTTATGTTGTTGAGCAGACCAGCCGCGGTGAGCGCAGCTACGATATTTTTTCCCGTCTGCTGAATGACCGGATCATTTTCCTGTCCGAGGAGGTCAACGACACCACCGCAAGTTTGGTGGTTGCGCAGCTTCTGTATCTGGAAGCCCAAGACCCGGATAAGGATATTCAGTTTTATATCAACAGCCCCGGCGGCAGTGTTACTGCAGGCATGGCTATTTATGACACCATGCAGTACATTAAGTGCGATGTAGCTACCATTTGTGTGGGTATGGCTGCGTCCATGGGTGCATTCCTGCTTTCTGCGGGCACAAAGGGTAAGCGTATGGCTCTGCCCAATGCAGAGATCATGATCCATCAGCCCTCTGCGGGCACACAGGGTCAGATCACGGATATGGCTATCCATATGAAGCGTCTGCAGACCATTAAGGAGCGTATGAACCGCATCCTGGCTGAGAATACCGGCCGGTCTGTTGAAGAGGTTACCGCTGCATGCGAGCGCGATAACTTCATGACCGCTGAGGAAGCACAGGTCTTTGGCCTGATTGACCGCGTGCTTGAGCGTCACTGATTTTTTGTAGAAAGGCGGTAGCGGGTTCATGGCAAAAAAAGAAGACCAGGGTATCCGCTGCAGCTTCTGCGGGAAACGGGAGACACAGGTGGAGCGATTGATCGCTGGCCCCGGTGTCTGCATCTGCAGCGATTGTGTGCAGGCATGCAGTGAATTACTTCAGGGCGACCTGCAAAACGACCCCCGCGGTAAGCAGCACAAACCTGACAGGCTTCCGACTCCTATGGAGATCAAAGCCTTTATGGACGGCTATATTATCGGGCAGGATGATGCAAAAATTGCCCTTTCTGTGGCCGTTTATAACCATTATAAGCGTATTTATTTCGCTGAGAGCTCTGATGTTGAACTTCAGAAAAGCAATATTCTGCTTATTGGCCCCACTGGCAGCGGCAAGACTCTGTTTGCCCAGACCTTAGCCAAGATCCTGGATGTGCCCTTTGCCATTGCTGACGCCACTACCTTGACGGAAGCCGGCTATGTTGGCGATGACGTGGAGAATATTCTCCTGCGTCTGCTGCAGACGGCAGATTTTGATGTAGAGCGGGCAGAACACGGCATCATCTACATTGATGAAATGGATAAGATCGCCCGTAAGAGCGAAAATACCTCCATTACAAGAGATGTATCCGGTGAAGGTGTTCAGCAGGCACTGTTGAAGATTCTGGAAGGCACAGTGGCCAGCGTTCCTCCTCAGGGCGGACGCAAGCATCCTCAGCAGGAAATGATCCAGATCAACACCACTAACATTTTGTTCATCTGCGGTGGTGCGTTTGACGGTCTTGATAAGATCATTGAAACTCGAACCGATCGGTCTGCCATTGGCTTTGATGCACCTGTTGTGAGCAAGAAAAAGCGTGATGTGAGCAAGCTTTTGGCTCAGGTAGAGCCGAACGATCTGATAAAGTTTGGGATTATTCCCGAGCTGGTTGGCCGTATGCCGGTCATCACTACGCTCCAAAGCCTGAAGCAAGAGGATTTGGTGAGAATTCTGGTTGAGCCCAAGAATGCGCTTACACGTCAATATGCTTCTTTGCTGAACATGGATAATGTTGAGTTGGAGATCCAAGATGAAGCATTACAGCAGATTGCTCAGAAGGCGTTGGACCGCCAAATTGGAGCAAGAGGCTTAAGATCAATTATGGAAGGCATCATGACCAAGATCATGTATACAATTCCTTCTGATCTTTCTATTAAAAAGGTCATCATTACACCGGAAGCGGTTTCCGGTGGTGAGCCTGAGATCCTGCGTGATACGGAAAAACCCCGGAACCGTGCAGGTGTAAAGAAACAATAAGCAATGGAAGCGGGGGAGGGAATCCCCCCTTCTTTTGCTTTTTAGCAAAAAGGAGGATAATAATGGAGGAGCGTTGGAGTGCGGGTGTTTTGCCCATTCTGGCACTGCGAGGTCTGGTAGTTTACCCGGAACAGACCATCCATTTTGAAGTTGGCCGCAAGAAGTCCGTTTTGGCGCTTGAAGAGGCCATGAAGCGGGATCAGCTACTGCTGCTTGTTCCTCAAAGGGACATTGCGGTGGACGATCCAAGCTTAAGCGAACTATATAATATTGGAACGGTTGCCAAGATCAAGCAGGTATTAAAGGCACACGGGGAAACCATTCGTGTCCTTGTTACAGGAATTTGCCGCGCAAAAGTACAGGAGCTTACACAAGCGGAGCCCTATATGTTTGGCGCAGTAGCTTCTGTTGAGGATGCCGGTGCTGCGGAGAACTTGCACAGCCGCGCCCTGCGTCGGGAGGCAAATGCATTGTATGCTTCCTACCTGGATATGACGGAGCACCCCGCACAGGCTGTTCAGCTGCAGATGCTTGCAACGGAAAAAAGCGGATTTCTGGCGGATTGTATCGGCCAAAATTCCGGCATTGAATATCCGGATAAAATTGCGCTCTTAGGTCAGTTAAATCCCATTCGCCGTCTGGAAATGGCTATCCGCTTTTTAAGACAGGAATTGGAGATTCTGCACCTGGAGTCTGATATTCAGGAGAAAACCCGATCCAACATCGACCAGCAGCAGAAGGATTATTTCTTGCGTGAGCAGATTAAAGTAATTCGTGAAGAACTTGGCGATGATGAGGAATCGGAGTTTGGTGAGTTAGAGCGTAAGATCCTTGCATTGAAGTTGCCGGAAGACAGCGAAAAGAAATTGCTAAAGGATCTGGAAAAGCTGAAAAAGCAGCCTTTCGGTTCATCGGAGGGCGCTGTGCTGCATAATTATCTTGACACCGTGCTGGCGCTTCCCTGGAACGCGATTACCAAAGAGCGGGTGGATGTTGCAGCCGCAAGAAAAGTTCTGGATAAGGATCATTACGGACTTGAGAAGGTCAAAGAGCGCATCTTGCAGACCATTGCCGTGCGTCAAATGGCACCTGAATTGCCGCCGCAGATCATTTGTCTTGTAGGCCCTCCCGGTGTAGGTAAGACTTCCATTGCTTACTCTATTGCAAAATGCCTGAACCGGAAAATGGCCCGTATTTCCTTGGGCGGCGTGCGGGATGAGGCCGATATTCGCGGCCACAGAAAGACCTACATCGGTTCTATGCCGGGCAGAATTATGACTGCTTTAACTCAGGCCAGCAGCAGCAACGCACTGCTTTTGCTGGATGAAGTGGATAAAATGGGCAGCGACTATCGGGGCGACCCCAGCGCAGCGCTGCTTGAAGTGCTGGACGGTGAGCAGAATAAGACTTATCGCGATCATTATGTTGAGATTCCTTTTGATTTAAGTCAGGTTATGTTCCTGACCACAGCCAATACTTTGGATTCTATTCCCAGACCGCTGCTTGATCGTATGGAGATCATTGAGCTTGGTTCTTATACTGATGAAGAAAAGCTTATGATTGCGAAGAACCATTTGATCCCCAAGCAGATGAAAAAACATGGGCTCAAGAAATCGCAGCTGAAGATTTCTGATGGGGCCATTCGCGAGATCATTCAGTGTTATACAAGAGAATCCGGAGTGCGGAATTTGGAACGGTCTGTAGCAGAAATTTGTCGAAAGACGGATATGAAACTACTTTCCGATGCCTCTGTTAAGCGTATTCAGATCGACGGCAACAGCTTAGAGTCGTTTCTTGGCACTCGTAAATTCCTGCCGGATCGGCTGCCTATTTGTGATCAGGTTGGTCTTGTGACCGGTCTTGCATGGACTGCTGTTGGCGGTGAGACGCTTGAGGTCGAAGTGAATGTTATGGATGGCTCCGGAAAACTGGAGCTCACCGGCAATCTGGGCGATGTGATGAAAGAATCCGCCCATGCTGCACTAAGTTATATTCGTTCCAATGCGCGTAAACTTGGTGTTGCGGAGGATTTTTATAAAACCAAGGATATTCATGTGCATTTCCCGGAGGGAGCAGTGCCCAAGGATGGTCCGTCCGCAGGTGTGACAGTTTGTACTGCTATGGTTTCTGCCCTTACCGGTGAAACGGTGCGCAGGGATATTGCCATGACGGGTGAGATCTCCATCCGGGGACGCGTCTTGCCCATTGGCGGCCTGAAAGAAAAGACAATGGCAGCATTGCGCCATGGCGTGCATACAGTGATTATCCCGAAAGACAATGAACGAGACCTTGCAGATATTGATCCTGTGGTGCGAAATTCCTTGAATTTTGTAACAGCACAGACGGTGGATACTGTACTGGAAACAGCACTGAACCGAAAAGTAAGCGATGTGCTCCCGGCAATTTTGAACAAAATTCCCGATGAAGTCGCAAGCAAGACTCAGAAGCCCGGTTTGCGGCAGTGAGGTGCTTATGAATTTTCAAAAAGTAGATTTTCTGATCTCTGCAGCATCTGCAAAAGATTTCCCGGGAAATCGTCTGCCGGAGATCGCTTTTGCCGGAAAATCCAATGTGGGTAAGTCCTCAGTGATAAACCGGCTGCTTCAGCGCAAGAATTTTGCCAGAGTCGGTGAAAAGCCGGGCAAAACCATTCATGTTAACTATTTTGTGATTGATGGGAAATGCTATCTTGTTGATTTGCCCGGTTATGGTTATGCTAAGGTATCTCAAAGTGAGAAAGACCGTTGGGGCAGACTCATGGAGGATTACTTTGCTTCCGGCAGGATCGATTTGGGAGTGCTCATCGTTGATGCGCGTCATGCTCCCACAAAGAATGATGTTACTATGGCAAACTGGTTCCTGGAAAGTGGCTGCCCCTTTATTGTTGTGGCCAACAAACTAGATAAGCTGAAAAAAAGTGAGATCGAACCCAATCTTGCTACTATCCGTCAGGATCTATGCCTTCCGGATCATTGTCCTGTGATACCTTTTTCTGCGGAAAAGGGTGATGGCCGGGATGTTTTGGTAAAGCATATTCAAACCGCTGCAGGTGAATAAAAGAACACCCCGGGATCATCCCGGGGTGTGTTTGTTACTGATTGTTCTTAGCAAGCTTCAGTGCTTGAGCGAGCTGATCGGGGCATGAGGTGGATTTCATTCCACAGTGGATGCCTTCAATACGGGAAATCACATCGTCAATATCCATGCCTTCAACAAGCTTACCGATACCCTGTAAGTTTCCGTGGCAGCCGCCAATAAACTGAACATTCATAACTTTGCCGTTTTCTACATCAAATAAAATGCTGCGGGAGCAAGTGCCCTTTGTCTGATATTCGTATTGCATGATCTAATATCCTTTCCTGTGTTTAGAAAATATCATGTGCCTATTATACGATATTTTTATTTCAGTTTCAAGGCAAAAAGCAAAAAACGTTAATAACTGTATCCCATGCGTGTCGAAGTTTGCTTGTTTTTATTGACATAGAGGCAGAAATAGGATAAAATACATTCAGCGTAAGCCTGATTGTGACTTGCGCTTATTTTACTGTTATTAACGATAACGTCAGGGGGGGACATCCTTTGAACATCGATGAGAAGTTGCAGGAGATTTGCAGATTATTTTGTATTCATGATACTTATCTTGGCCATGAAGTAATCCAGGTGGGCAATGTAAACAAAACATACCGGGTGAAATTTCTATTGCAAGACGGTTCTGAAAAATCTTTTTTGGTGCAGAACGTCAACACCTATGTTTTTAAGAACCCAGTGAAAGTGATGGAAAATATTGATAAAGTTACAGAGCACATTCGTGCTAAACGACCCGGTCAAACCGCTCTGCATTTTCACCATACTATTGACCGCAAGACATATGTGCTTGACGGTAATAATTTCTGGAGAATGACAAATTATATTCCTTCGAAAACCTTTGGTGCAGCAGGGGATTTGGACATTGTCCGCAATGCAGGAACCGCCTTTGGTGAGTTTCAGATGCAGTTGAGTGATTTTGAGATCTCGGATCTTCATGAAACGATCCCGAACTTCCATAATACACGGGCGCGTTACGATAGCTTGGATGCCTCTGTCGCTGCAGACCCAAAGGGCTATGTTTCCCAGGTCCGGGATGAGCTTGATTATCTTTTTAGCGTTCGGAATCAGGCCTGTGCACTGACGGACATGGCACAATGTGGTGAATTGCCTTTACGGGTGACTCATAACGATACCAAAATCAACAATGTGCTTTTCCATCCGGAAAACGGGCAAGCGCTTGCGGTGATTGACCTTGATACTGTCATGCCCGGCTTAGTTGGTCACGATTTTGGCGACGCTATTCGCTTCGCTGCCAACGAGGTGGAAGAAGATTGCCCCGAGTATGACAAGGCGAGAGTGAACTTGGATGTGTTTCGCGCTTTCTGTCATGGCTTCTTGGAAAAGACAGCCAATGTTTTGACGAAAAAAGAGATAGACACATTGGCATTAAGCTGCTTCGCCCTGACAGTGGAATTGGCAGTACGGTTCCTGGATGATTATATTCAGGGAAGTCCGTATTTTAAGACGAACTATCCTGAGCACAATCTTGTTCGCGCCCGCTGCCAGATCGCACTGGCCAAGGATATGGCGAACAATCTTGAAAAGATGAATTCTTGTGTTCGGGAATGTATCAAAGAACTGAACTAAGCATTAAAAAGCGCCCAATGGGCGCTTTTTTTGCATTTTTTATTCTCCTATGGGAAAGCTATTGATACCAATATACTAGGAGGTAAAATATGCAGAAAAATGATAATCCGGAGCAAAAAGAACAAGATCGACAGCAAATGATCGAATTGGGCTCTGATATAACGAAAAGTAATAAAGGAAATATTTACACGCTTACCATTATCGGCCAGGTTGAGGGACACCAGGTTTTGCCGGAAAATTGTAAAACAACAAAATATGAGCATGTTTTGCCATTGCTTGCGGGAATTGAAGAAAGCGATGATGTTGACGGCCTGCTTTTGCTATTAAATACCGTTGGCGGGGATATTGAAGCAGGACTAGCCATAGCAGAAATGATTGCTGGCATGAAAAAACCCACAGTTTCCCTTGTACTTGGCGGTGGACACTCTATCGGCATCCCGCTTGCTGTTTGCACAAAGCGCTCCTTTATTACGCCAACTGCCAGTATGACAGTGCATCCTGTACGCATGACCGGTCTGGTTGTGGGCGCACCTCAGACGTTTCGTTATTTTCAGCGCATACAGGAACAAATTGCGGAATTTGTTACTTCCAATTCTAAAATTACCAAAGAGAAGTTTGAGCATTATATGATGGCAACAGGGGAGATGGCCACAGATGTGGGTACAATTCTCTACGGAAAAGAAGCTGTCGCTTCAGGACTGATCGACAAGCTTGGTGGCTTAAATGATGCGCTTGCTGCGCTGCACAAAATGATCAATAAAAACGACAAATCAAAAAAGGACGCAACGAAAAGGGGATAATACGGAAAAATTTCAAATCAGGGTGGAAATTTTTCAAAGAATATGTTATGATAGAGTGAAACAATGTTGAAGGAGGGTCGGTATGAAATGGGATTGGCTGTATAGCCTGCTGTATGGCGCATTGTCTGGCTTTTCGGAGTTTCTGCCGATCTCCTCACAGGCGCACCAGGTTATCTTCTTGAAATTGACGGGCTTGGGTTGGGATTCTCAGCTGCCCTATCGTTTATTTGCACATCTTGGTGCATTGATGGCATTGCTTTTTGCTTGCTGGAATCGCATTGCACAGCTTAGAAGAGAGAATCGTTTGGCATCCATTCCGACCAGACGCAGAAAGCGGAAACCAAATGCCATCATTTTGCTGGAATACCGGTTTCTCCGAACCGCTGCAATACCTATGCTAATCTCTTTTATTTTACCCTTTGTTTTGCCCGCGGCATTCAACAGTTTGTGGTTTGTATCCATCGCATTGCTCATTAACGGATTGCTCCTATACATACCGCAGTTCGTTCCTACCGGCAACAAGGAAGCAAGATCTCTTTCTAAAGCAGATGCCTTTTTAACCGGTGTTTGCGGTGGCCTTGGCAGATTCAGCGGATGCTCCTCTGTTGCGACAATGTCGGGTATGCTCAAAGTAAGAGGCTTTGGCTGGCAATATGCGTTACAGACCGTTCTGCTTCTTTGTGTGCCTATGCTTATAGGCAATTTGTGTGTGGATTTCATTAGCCTTTTTACTGCGTCATCCGGTATTGCATTTCGATATGTTTTCCTATACATTCTCAGCGGATTTGCGTCGTTTGCCGGCGCATCCGGTGGCATAGCGGTTATGCGTTTTCTTGCAGTTAAGACAGGGTTCTCCGGCTTTTCCTACTATTGTTGGGGAACAGCGCTGTTTGCGTTTATCCTATATCTTGTATTCTGATAAGGAGGCTCCTTATGGCGAATAAAAAACAGAAGTCTCAGGCCGAAAAGGCCGTGATGAGCAAAAATAAGAAGAAGCCGTCCGGTAGGAAGTCTTCTAACCAAAAGAATAAGGTAGAACTGGGAAAACCCTTTGAATTTCCTGTGCGCTTGATCACCTCGGTGGTTTGCTTGGCACTGTTTATTATCTTTTTGGTAATGTTTCTGCAGCCGGATGGAATTTTGGTTGAGCTTTTTCAAGCGTTTGTACTTGGCTTGATCGGCAATATCGCTTTCTGTGTTTCCATTCCTGCACTGCTCTACCTATTTACCATTCAGGCATTTAGCGGAAAAAGGCCTATCATTCTTCGCAGCGTTTGCCTGATCTGCTTTGTCTTGATCTGCGGCTGTATCTCTCAGCTTGTTCTCGGCAATGCAGCACTCCCTGAGGACGCTTCCATTGTGGGTGCGCTTTACGTCGGCGGCAGTAACGGTACGACGGCAGGTTTGATCTGCGGTGGTATTGCATTGCTTCTTCGCGGCCTTTGTGGAACGGTTATTTCGTACATCATACTGGTGACCGCTGCTGTGTTTACCTTACTGGCATCCTTCCAGATCACCATTCCCAGCATTATTCGCGCTATTCAGAACAGACCCCGACCGGACTGGGATGATGATGCAGAAGAAATCCCCGAACCTGCTGCTGTCGTTGTGAACCATATTGCCAACAAACGCATTGCTCATGAAGAGAGAAAGCGTCAGCAGCGGGCTGAGCAGGCGGAATTGGATGATTTTGAAGAGGAAGATATTCCGGATGTGGCGCCCATCGTCCCCAGAAAGAGGAGTCGGGCGGCTGACTTAATGAGCCAGATCGACGGCGATGTGGCAAAACCCGTTGCAGCTGCAGATAAAGCGGTGGATGAAGATGCGGATGTGGAGCTGATCCTTCAGTCAAAATCCGTACGCAAAACTCCGAATAATACCATTGATCTTCCTGATGAGCAGAATCAGATGCTTCCTTTTGAAAAAGAAGAAATTGATACATCTGCCGTAAAAAAGGAAAAGGTCACAGCAAAGGATACCGAGGAATCTGCAGCTCTTGTGGCTGCGGAAATTGCGGAAGCTGAAGCGGCTGCGCCTGTTGAGTATTGCTATCCGCCTATTGATCTTCTTAAACTGCCGTTCCGCAGCAACATGGACGGCACAATGGAAATGCGGGAGAATACCCGCCGGTTGAATGAAACGCTTGCCAGCTTTAAGATCGAGGCGCATATCATCAATGTGACCCGTGGCCCCAGCGTCACCCGTTATGAAGTGGAGCTGGACAAGGGTGTTCGGTTGAACAAACTGACTACCTGTGCGGATGACATTGCATTGAGCCTTGGTGCATCCGGTGTTCGTATTGCGGCAGTGCCCGGTAAGATCTCTGTGGTAGGTATCGAAGTACCCAATAGAGCTGTGACCATGGTATCTCTGCGTGAAGTCATTGATTGCAATGAATTTATCAAAGCCAAATCCAAGTCGTCCTTTGCCGTGGGCAAGGACATTGGCGGCAACTGCATTATCGGTAATATCTCCAAGTTGCCGCATATGCTCATCGCAGGTACCACTGGTTCCGGTAAATCCGTTTGCATGAACTCTATTATCATCAGCTTGCTGTACAAAGCAAGTCCTGAGGATGTAAAGCTTATCATGGTCGACCCTAAGATGGTGGAGCTTGGCATTTATAACGGCATTCCGCATCTGCTGATCCCTGTGGTCACTGATCCCAAGAAAGCGGCAGGATCCCTACAATGGGCGGTTACGGAAATGATGCGTCGGTATAAGGCTATGTCCGATGCCGGTGTTCGGGATCTGGAATCGTATAACAGCATTGTTGAGGCTGAGAGTGAGGGTACAAAGCTGCCTCAGGTCGTTGTTATCATTGACGAGTTGGCAGATCTGATGCTGGTCGCTGCCAAGGAAGTGGAAGAATCCATTTGCCGTATTGCTCAGATGGGCCGTGCTGCAGGTATCCACTTGATCATTGCCACACAGCGTCCGTCCGCGGATGTCATTACCGGTCTGATGAAGGCAAACATTCCTTCCAGAATTGCATTCTCTGTGGCATCTGCAATGGAATCCAGAATCATTTTGGATACCCAGGGCGCGGAAAAGCTGGTTGGTAAGGGTGACATGCTGTATGCGCCTATTGGCAACGGTAAGCCTCTGCGCGTACAAGGTTGCTTCGTTACGGACGCAGAAGTTGAATCCGTCACCAACTACGTCAAGGAAAATTACACCACAACCTATGACCAGCAGGTCATGGAAGAGATCGAGAAGAAAGCGCTTCAAACCGGAAATTCTAAAGCAACGGTTTCCGATCCGGAACCTAACGCAGATGAACTGGACGGCGATGAGATGCTTCCTGCTGCAGTGGATGTAATTTTGGAAACCGGCCAGGCCTCTGTTTCCATGCTGCAGCGCAGACTGAAGCTGGGCTATGCCCGTGCTGCCAGAATTGTGGATGAAATGGAAGAAAAGGGGATCGTCGGCCCGTTCCAGGGCAGCAAGCCCCGTTCTATCCTCATCACTAAAGAACAGTGGCAGGCCATGAAGGGCGGTCAGCCGGCACAAATGGACTTTGACGATCTCTCAGACGAGGAAGTAGAACAAGAAGAATATGAATGATCATTACAGGGCAACCTGTAAGGATGAATAATTACATCCCATCCGGTCAGCCGGAGGGACAGTAGGGGGACTATACATGAAAAATCAAAAAATAAGACGAATGGCTGCAATTGCCCTTCTTATGGCATTGGTAATCGTTATGCAGTTTGTCAGCGGGTTGATACCACCGGTGAGCGGTTTCTCCATTTCTTTGGTGCTTATCCCCATCGTTTTGGGCGCAGCACTTTACGGGCCCTCTGCAGGCGCAGTGTTGGGCGCAACTTTTGGAGCGATCGTTTACATCAACTGCGTCACAGGCGCGGATGTAGGCGGAGCTATGGTGTTCCAGGCCAATCCTGTATTGTGTTTTGCTGTAGTCATGGGCAAGGGAGTTCTTTGCGGTGTGGCATCCGGCCTGATCTATAAGCTCCTTAGCCTGAAGAACGTATATATTGCCATGCTTTGTGCGGCTATTATATGCCCGTTGGTGAACACAGGAGTGTTTGTTGTTTGTATGATGACATTCTTTAAAGATGTCTTATCTGCATGGGCGCAGGGGGGAGACTTGATCGCGTATGTGCTTTCCGGTCTTGTACTTTGCAATTTTGTTCCGGAATTGATCATCAATATTGCATTTAGTCCCGCCTCTGTACGAATCGGTCAAATTGTATCAAAGTAAGTTTCATCGTTTATACCGGCAGCAATTTGCTGCCGTTATTTTTTATGCACTCAATGGCATGAAGCCGCCACTGGGTGCATAGTCTTTGCTAGGAGTGATGCAAATGAAGTGCGCATGGAAGGAATTGCTGGCCATTTTACCTCCATGGCTAAAAGCAGAAACGGACAAGCGTAGCAATAATTATCTTTTGGAGCTTCGTTTACGGCTTTTCCAGCCTGTTGAGTTTGTTACATTGTCCGGTTCTGAATGGTGTTTACAGGAAGCCTGTCAGAAAGATCTTGAACATATTATAAATATGGCAAGTCGATATTCTCCTTGGACAAGCAGTTCGATAAAAGACGGTTATCTAACAGCAGCAGGCGGCCACAGAATCGGAATATGCGGTGAATGTGTTATACAAAACGGAGTTATGAGCGGAATTCGCAACCCAACATCTATGTGTGTCCGGGTTGCCAGGGATATATTCGGGATCGCTCCTAGCTGCATGCAATTACAAGGATCCGTTTTGATTATTGGTCCGCCGGGGTGGGGAAAAACGACTCTCATGCGCGATCTGATCCGGAACATCTCCAATTCAGGCTGCGGAGCTATTTCCGTAGTGGACGAGCGCGGGGAATTGTTTCCGCCAAACTGTGGATTTGAATGGGGCAGACGGACAGATGTAATTACCGGATGCGAGAAATCACAGGGGGTTCTGTCTACCTTAAAAACCATGGGGCCAAGCTGGATCGCAGTTGACGAAATAACAGATGAAAAAGACTGTGATGCGCTTATACAGGCAAGTTGGTGCGGAGTCAAGCTGTTGGCCACTGCCCATGCTCTTGATATTCGGGATTTAAGATCTCGAGAAGTTTATCGACCACTGATAGAAAAGCGCATATTTCAAACAGTACTAATTCTTCAATCGGATAAATCCTGGCGCATGGAAAGGATGAACACATGATGATCAAATGGATCGGGTCTCTGCTTATCTTGGCAGGCTGTGGTTTCTTTGGATTTTATATGGGATGGAATTTAAACCGCGACACGGCGCTGCTGCGCGCGCTGGCAGCTTTTATAGATTGCCTTGGAAATGAACTGTCTTACAGAATGTCGCCCCTGCCGGACGCTCTGCGCGCAACAGCGCAGGTACATAAAAGCAAATTATCGCCAATTTTTGTGTCTTTGGCCGAGCAGCTGGAACAGCAAATATCTCCCAATGTCTCAAGCTGTATGGAATATGTACTGCGGCAACAGCGCCTACCGAAAAACACCATGCAGCAACTCTCTGAATTAGGCGGATTGTTGGGTGCTTACGACTTGCAGGGGCAGCAAAACGGCCTGAATATGGCAAGACAAAACTGTATGCGTATATTGTCGCAGTTAGAACACGACCGTACTCAAAGAGTTCGCAGCTATCAAACCTTAGGCCTGTGCGCAGGCGCCGCATTGGCGATCCTTTTTATTTAAACTATGGAAATTGATTTGATTTTTAAGATCGCAGCGATAGGCATCATTGTCTCTATACTAAATCAGGTACTCTCCCGATCTGGCAGAGAGGAGCAAGCGACCATGACGACTCTGGCCGGGCTTGTGGTTGTTTTGGTAATGGTGGCACAGCAGATCGCGGATCTGTTTGATTTGGTGAAAACACTGTTTCATTTCTGATGATTGACATTTGGAAAATTATTACCGGCGTTCTAATAACGGTGGTTCTGAGCATTGTATTAAATAAGCAAAATAAAGATCTTTCCATCGTGCTGATTCTTGCAGTAAGCGTAATGGTTCTTTTTGCTGCCATAAGCTACATAGAACCGGTTTTTGCGTTTATTGATAAGCTGCAGGAATTGGGCAATTTGGATCTGAGTGTTTTGCAGATCATTCTTAAAGCCGTTGGGATCAGCTTGATTGCTGAGATCGCAGTCCAGGTATGTCAGGACAGCGGCAATACCGCTTTAGGAAAAGCGGTACAAATATTTGCCACTATGGCAGTGCTGTGGATTTCTTTGCCGTTAATGGAATCATTGATAGATTTACTTCAGAAAATCATGGGGGATTCATGAGACGATTTGCAATTCTTATTTTGCTGATTGGATGCTTGGCCATACCGGTTGCTGCAACGGAATACACAGCACCAGACCCACCGCAGGACGCACTGGAACTCATGCCTGCGCAGCAAGAATCCTTTGGCCAGGGAGTATGGGAAATCATCAAAAATTCCATTGGTAATTTGCAACCGAATTTTGCGTCAGCGTGCAGAACATGCATTTCTTTGATCTGTATTGTTCTTCTAGTATCTGTTTTAAATGGGATTTCCGAGAAGAATAAAACCGTATTAAGCGTTGCCGCTGCTCTAGGCGTTGGCGGTATTCTCATAGGCAGTACAAACACTTTTGTAGACCTGGGAGTTCAAACAGTTCATCAGCTTAGTGAATACGGCAAGCTACTAATGCCTGTGCTCACTGCGTCCCTGGCCGCACAGGGGGGAACTACTTCATCTGCTGCCCTTTATGTATGTACCATGGCGTTTGACACGGTATTATCCTCTGTTGCAGTATACCTGCTTATACCTTCGATCTATGCTTATATTGCGCTATCCATCGCAAACTCTGCATTATCTGAGGATGTTCTTGGAAAGATCCGAGATTTTATAAAGTGGTTGATGACCTGGATATTAAAGATTGCGCTTTATGTATTTACAGGATTTATGGCAGTGACAGGTGTTGTCAGCGGCACAACAGACGCTATGACTTTAAAAGCGACAAAGCTGACGATCTCGGGCATGGTGCCTATGGTCGGAGGAATCTTATCGGATGCATCTGAGGCGGTGCTGGTAGGAGCGGGACTTGTAAAGAATGCGGTGGGCATATACGGCCTTTTGGCAGTCCTTGCCATATGGATATCGCCATTTTTACAAATTGGAGTACAGTATCTGCTCCTGAAATTAACTGCTGCAATCTGTGAAACCTTTGGGGTCAAAAACGCATCGCAATTGATCGCCGGTTTCTCAACTGCCATGGGCTTTTTGATGGCAGCCACGGCCACGGTATGCTTTATGCTCTTTGTCAGCACCATATGTTTTATGAAAGGAGTCAGTTTATGAGCAGCATCAGCCCATATCTGCTTCGTATTGTTGCCGCAGCTATTATCTGCAGCATCGCTACAACTATTGTTGGCAAAAAGGGTACTCTTGCCACCACAGTTAAGCTTATCTGCGGGATATTCATAAGCGTTACACTGATCAGTCCGCTGGTTAACATTAAGATCGCGGACATGACAAATTATATTGATGATTTAAAAATAGATGCATCAGATATGATTACACAGGCGGAAGAGGGGACTAGAACACAAATAGCCGAACGCATAAAACAGCAGACCCAGTCATATATCTTGGATAAAGCCGAAACATACGGCGCACATCTGACAGTGGAGGTGAGCGTAGAGACATCCGGATTGCCTGTACCCAACGGTGTTACGATCAGGGGCGATGTATCACCCTACGCGAAGTCCCAACTACAGCAGTTGATCGTTGATAATTTCGATATATCACCGGAGGCACAGCAATGGTTAAATTAGCGTTAAAAGTCAAGTTGTTAGATATTGGAAAAAAATATCGATATGCAATACTGATCGTACTGATCGGTATATGTCTGATGCTTTTGCCTGGCACATCCAATAAAGCGAAAACGACAGAAATAACAAAAACGGAAACTACATATGAGCAACAAACAGACATTAGCGAACGTTTGGCCCAAATCCTGTCCAAAATACAGGGTGCCGGCAAAGTGGAGATTATGCTGACAGTTGCGCAGGGTGAAAAATATATCTATCAAACGGATGAAGCGATCGCATCCGGCGAGAGCGGCACATCTAAATGGGATACCGTGATTATTACGGATGAAGAACGCGCACAGCATGCCATTATTCAGCAGGTCAATCCACCGGTATACCAAGGGGCGCTTATCGTCTGTCAAGGGGCTGATAACGCCACTGTGCGGCTTGCAATCGTGGATGCTGTGTCAAAAATGACAGGATTGGGTGCAGACAAGATCTCTGTGGTAAAAATGAAATCATAAGGAGGCAATTTATTATGAACCAATGGAAGAAAAATCTCATTGCCGCGTCGGTACTGCTTGTGGTGTGCGCTGGTATTTACATGAACTGGATGTATACAAACACCCAAAGCGTTGGCAACCTGACAGATACACTGGATGCAGAAAAGGTAATGTCTGAGACAGGTCTTGTACTGGACGGAAGTTCTGCTGACCTGCTGGTAAACGGAAGTAATACATCTGCCGATTATTTCGCTGCTGTGCGTCTTTCCCGGCAGGAAGCAAGAGACAGCGCAGTAAATCTGCTTCAGGAAGCTATGGCCTATGGAGATGAAGAAGATTACAAGCAATCCAGTACCCAATTGGATGAAATCGTGCAGACTGCACTGTGTGAAGCACAAATCGAAAGCTTGATCATTGCAAAGGGATATACAGACTGTGTGGCATATATGTCTGACGACGGGATCTCGGTTGCAGTTGCAACTCCTGAGGGCGGCATGGCGCAGGAGGATGTAGCCGTGATCGCAGATATAGTCATTACCCAGACCGGATTTGGCATGGAGAATATTCGCGTAGTTGAAGTTCAATAATTTTCAGGGGCTGTCTTTGACAGCTCCTTTTGTTTTTGTTGACTTGTTTTTATTTATTTGGTATACTATGTAAAACAAAACATACTTGATCGGGTATGTGATTTAGGAGGAACTCCCATGGCTGAGAACAAACAATATATTAGTCAAATTCAGGATAACGGCGCGGTCATGATCTCTGAAGATGTAGTGGCAGCTATTGTTGCCCAGGCAGTCAAGGATGTAGAGGGTATTGTAAGCATCAGCAGCAAGCCCGGCGCTGATATCGCTGATATGCTTGTTAAGAAAAATTGGGGAAAGGGAATCCGCGTTGAGATCGCCGAGGATAATTCTGTCTCCATTGATTGCGACGTTCAGATCGGCTACGGCCAGAGCGTTGTTACTGTAGCCAAGTCCGTACAGGATGCTGTTACCGCACAGGTTGAGTCCATGACCGGTGTTAAGGTAACTGCTGTGAATGTGAATGTTTGTGGCATTCTGCGTCAGTAAGAGGATATGATGACAAGAGCGAACGCCAGAGAACTGGCGGTACATTTGATTTATTCCCAGTCCTTTACCGGTGACGAGCCGGAGGAACTGGTGGCCACACGCCTTGCAAAGGAATATTACAGCAAACTTTCTGCTGAAAATGAAATTTATTCCCAGCAGCCCGGTGGGGCACAATTGGCTTATATTGACACCGTGGTATCCGGAGTAATTAACCGGAGCGACGCTCTGGATGGTGAGATTCAGAAATTCTCCATCGGTTGGGACGTTTCCAGAATTTCCCGCTTGACAAGAGCAATCATGCAGCTGGCAATCTTTGAGACCCTTTATGTGGACGATGTGCCCACCGGTGTTGCGGTGTCTGAAGCAATTCGCCTTACCAAGAAGTATGATGGCGATGAGACCGGTGCCTTTGTCAATGGCATCCTGGGCTCTTTTGCCAGAAGCCTGAACACAGAGGAATAATCATGTTTGTTTTGGGTTTTGATACCAGTAATTATACTACCTCCGTTGCCTGTTTTGACGGTGTGAGCGGATATAATTACTCCAAACTGCTGCCTGTAAACCAGGGGCAATTGGGTCTGCGTCAGTCAGACGCTGTATTCCATCATATAAAAGGCCTGCCGGAGCTGTCCGGCAGGCTGTTTTCCCATTTAGACAAGAATACGATTGCGGCTATTGGCGTTTCCACGCGGCCCAGAAGCGTGGAAGGCAGCTACATGCCGTGCTTTACAGTGGGATATACTCATGGGAAAATGCTGTCCGATTGTCTTCATGTGCCACTGTTCGAAGTTTCTCATCAGCAAAATCATGTGGCCGCAAGTTTGTGGAGTGCGGGCCGTATGGATCTAATGGATTCCCCACATTTGGCCTGGCATTTATCCGGAGGCACAACAGAACTGCTGTTTGTTGAACCGGAGGGCAAAAATGTGCGCTGTCTGAAGATTGGCGGCACTACCGATATTTCTGCCGGTCAGCTGATCGACCGCACTGGCCAGCTGTTGGGATTGCCATTTCCGTCCGGAAAATCTTTGGATGCACTGAGTGCTAAAGGGGCAAATACAGATGTATTTCGCGTAAAATGTCCCGTCACGGAATTTTCCTTGTCCGGTGTACAAAACAAGGTGCAGGAATACTATCAAAAATCCGGTAGCGCAGCTGAGACCGCAGCTTTTGCGCTGCGGTGTGTTGCCCATGCTGTTTTAACGGCTACGGAGAATGCCCAAAAGCAATATAAGGGCTTGCCGGTGGTATTTTCCGGAGGAGTGGCATCAAATTCCATGCTTCGCACATTGGCGCAGCCGTTTGCCCCTGTATTTGCCAAGCCTGAATTCTCCACAGATAACGCTATGGGCACAGCTGTTCTTGCGTACCGACTGCTGGAGGGATGATATGAACCAGATTCTGACCATCTTTCAGTTAAATGAATATATCCGTAATAGGATGGATGATGACGCATTGTTATGCAATCTTGCTGTAAAAGGCGAGATCAGCAATTATAAGATGTACCCGTCCGGCCATCACTATTTTACCCTTAAGGATGAGCAAAGCGCTCTAAAATGCGTTATGTTTAAGGGCAATGCCATGCGCTTGCGTTTTCGTCCGGAAAACGGCATGCAGGTTATTGCTATGGGTAAGGTCTCTGTTTATCCACGAGACGGTGTATACCAGCTTTATTGTACAGCTATGGCAGTGGATGGCGTGGGTGATCTGTACGCTGCTTTTGAACAGTTGAAGAAAAAGCTGGCTATGGAAGGACTGTTTTCTCAGGAACACAAGAAGACCTTGCCGAAATATCCTAATATCATTGGTATCGTTACCAGCTCCGCCGGTGCAGCCGTACACGATATGCTGCGCATTTTAAATAAGCGCTATCCGCTATGCAAGGTTCGGCTTTTTCCTGTTCGTGTACAAGGTACAGAGGCGCCTCAGGAAATCGCAGATGCCATCGCATATGCCAATCACTACCAGCTGGCAGATCTTTTGATCGTGGGCAGGGGAGGCGGCTCTATTGAGGATTTGTGGGCATTTAACGATGAGCTTGTTGCCCGGGCGATATATGATTCCAATATCCCCGTAATCTCCGCAGTAGGCCACGAGCCGGATGTAACGATCTCTGATTTTGTTGCAGACCTGCGTGCCGCAACGCCATCAAACGCAGCAGAGCTGGCTGTTCCTGACAGGGATGTTCTGGAACAAAATTTGGATAGCTACGCTTCCTCAATATTCTCTGCTTTGCAGCGAAATGTTAAGGCGAACAGGGAGCATTTGCGAGTGTTGGCACAGACGAAGGCTCTGCAAAGTCCCACTGCATACATTGATATCAAGCGGCAGCAGCTTATGCTTGCAAAATCAAAACTGGACGCAGTTCAAACCAAAATCAATGATGCCAATAAACAGCGGTTTATCCGTTTGACTGCAAAACTGGATGCCATGAGTCCTCTCAAAGTACTTTTAAGAGGATACGCCATGGTACAGACCCAAGACGGCGATGTGCTTAAATCGGTTTATAAGGTGAATACTGGAGATAAATTAAGCATTTCGTTGTCCGACGGCCGGATTTGTGCGGCAGTCACATCACGGGAGGAATTTGAAAATGGGTGAGAAGAAGTTATCTTTTGAAGCTGCTATGCAGCGCCTTGAACAGATCGTTCAGGTCATGGAAAGCGGAGATATTCCGCTGGAAGAATCATTGAAATTATTTCGGGAAGGTACGGATTTAGTTGATTTCTGCTCAAAAACCCTGGATACCGCCGAGTTGGAGATTCAGAAGGTTATAATGAAGCCGGAAGCACCTGCCTTTGAGGAATTTGCAGATGAAGATTGATCATCAAAGCGCCCAATATCGGGCGATCATAGAAGAGAACCTTGATGCCTGGCTGGATCGATATTCCCATGAGCCGCAAAAGCAACTGTACGATGCCATTCGTTACAGCCTTATGGGCGGCGGAAAGCGCCTTCGGCCGATTTTTACATTGGAATTTTGCCGTATGTGCTGCGGTGACTGGAAACCTGCAGTACCTTTTGCTTCAGCGGTGGAAATGATTCAGACATACAGCCTGATCCACGACGATCTACCCAGTATGGACAATGACGATTTCCGTCGTGGAAAGCCTACGAACCATAAAGTTTTCGGTGAGGCCATGGCGATCCTTGCAGGCGATGCTCTGCTGACTGATGCATTTTCCGTTGCTGCTTCCGCAGAATTGCCGGCAAAAGATGTTGCCTTTGCCATCTCTGTTCTCGCCAACTGTGCCGGGTCGTTGGGAATGGTAGGCGGTCAGGTATTGGATATTCTCAGCGAGGAGCGTATTTGCTCTGAGCAGGAGGTTCTGGATATTCAAACGAGAAAAACTGCCGCCCTGATTAATGCTGCATGTGTCCTGGGTGTCATTGCCGGTGGAGGAAACGAGCTGCAGATCCGCAGGGCAGGGGAGTTTGCCGGCAGTCTAGGTATGGCATTTCAAATTCGTGACGATATACTGGATGTTATAGGCGATGCCACCCAGCTTGGAAAGGCTGTTGGAACTGATGTTAATAAAAATACATTTGTGCGTTTGTACGGTCTTGAAAAGTGCGAAGCGCTTGTGGAAAAATATACAGAAACTGCATTATCGGCCTTAGATGATTTCCATGATAACGCATATTTGAAAGAACTTTCCTTAAGCCTAACAACAAGAAATGTGTAACTGTAGGCTCCCGTCTTGAATTGACGGGAGTTTGCTTTTGTCGATTATGAATATATTGTGAATAATTTATAGGAAAATACTTGATTTTTGTTTTCGTGTTCATTATAATGACAGTAATTCGTTATTAACGAATACAAAAATACATAGGGAGAGAACACCAATGGACAAATTTTTTAAGATCTCCGAGCGTGGCTCCAATGTCAGGACCGAAATTATCGCGGGCTTGACAACTTTCTTCGCAATGGCTTATATCATCGTGGTGAACCCCAATCAGGTCGTCGGCTTTAGCTTTGGCGTTCCTGGTGTGGATCAGGTTTGGAATGCTGTTTACATTGCTTCTATCCTGGTCGCTGTCATCGGCACTCTGCTGATGGGACTTTATGCTAAAATGCCTTTCGCACAGGCTTGTGGCATGGGTCTGAACTCCTTCTTCTTCGTATCCTTCGTGCTGCCTGCAGTTATTTCCGGCAGTGATGTGATTGACGGCTATCAGTCCGGCCTGGTTATTATCCTGGTCTCCGGTCTGGTTTTCCTGCTGCTCTCCGTCACCGGCCTGCGTTCCAAGATTGCAAGAGCTCTGCCCGATTGCTTGAAGAAGGCTATTCCTGCCGGTATCGGCCTGTTTATCGCTTTCATTGGTTTCCAGAATGTTGGCATCATCCAGGCTAACCAGTACACTCTGGTTCAGTTCAACGATTTCCACGGTGCCATCGCCAACGGCACATTCCTGTCTGCTTCTCTGCCTGCACTGCTGGCACTGGCTGGTCTGCTGCTGATCGCTGTTCTGGAAAAGCGCAAGGTTAAGGGCGCTGTCCTGATCACCATTGCTGCTGTTACTGTTGCTTATTATCTGATCACTTGGACTCTGCCTACCTTCGATCTGAGCCAGGTTGGCCAGTCCTTCAAGGATTTCGCTGAAGTCGGTATTACCGGTGTGTTCCAGGCTCAGTCTTGGAAGGATGCCTTTACCGGCGAAGCTATTGGCGGTGTTTTCTCTGCCATTATGCTTGTCATTACCTTCTGCCTGGTTGACATGTTTGATACCATCGGCACTCTGTACGGCACTGCTTCTCAGGCTAACCTGTTGGACGAGAACGGTGACCCCGTCGATGTTGACAAGTGCATGACTTGCGACGCTGTTGGCACTGCTGCCGGTGCTGTTCTGGGCACCTCTACCTGCACTACCTTCGTTGAGTCTGCTGCCGGTGTTGGCGCAGGTGGCCGTACCGGTCTGACCAGCGTTGTTGTAGCTGCTTGCTTCGCAATCTGCTTGTTCCTGTCTCCTCTGGCTTCCTTGGTTCCTTCCTGCGCAACCGCTCCCGCTCTGATCTGGGTTGGCGTTTTGATGCTGAAGAACTTTGCTAAGGTCGACATGGACGACGTTCGCTCCGCTGTGCCTGCATTCCTGGCACTGATCATGATGCCTCTGACGTACTCCATCTCCAACGGTATCGGCATCGGCTGTATTGCCTACCTGCTGATCACTCTGATTTCCGGAGAGTACAAGAAGAGAGACATTCCCGTCACCATCATTGCTCTGCTGTTCGTCCTGCGTTTCTGCATGATTACCATGTAATGAGTGATTCATAACTAAAACGAGTGGTGCTGCTTTTGCAGCACCACTTTTTTGCTGAAACCAATATGTTCTGATTGCATATTCTATCTTGGTATGGTATAGTATAAACGATATCATACACCCGGAGGCGTTTATGATGGTATTAACAACTTTACAACAGCATGTACAGCAGATGCTGCCTGACTGCAATATGCGTTTTTTTGAGCCTATGGCGGCGCATACTTCATTGCGCATTGGCGGTAATGCGGAAATTATGGCTTTTCCTAAAAACACAGAGGAACTGTCCGCACTGTTGAAATTGTCCTCTTTAATGGACTGCAAATATTATATCTTAGGGGCGGGAACCAACGTACTTGCTCCCGACGAAGGTCTTTCCGGCATCGTGATCTGTATGAAGGACTGTTTGGAAACTATGGAAGATCTTGGGAACGGACGGATTCGCGTTTCTGCCGGTGTCAGCATGACCCGCGCTGCGGTTTTTGCCGCAAATCTCGGCCTGTCCGGGCTCGAGTTTGCCCACGGCATTCCCGGTAGTGTGGGCGGCGGTGTGTATATGAATGCCGGCGCGTATGGTGGGGAAATTTCCCAGGTCTGTACAAATATTACTGCAATGAAACCCGATGGCCGATTGGTTGATTACAGTGCAGGCGATTTAGATTTTTCCTATCGTCACAGCAAGCTGGAGGAAACCGGCGACATCGTTGTGAGCGCTGAATTTCAACTTGCTTCCAAATCGATTGACGAAATTCGGGACACCATGAAGCAGCTTATGGCAAAACGTTCCGCTTCTCAGCCTTTGGATATGCCGTCAGCCGGCTCCGCATTCAAACGGCCTGCAAACGGATACGCAGCGGCCCTGATTGAGCAAACCGGGCTAAAGGGATTTCAGTGCGGAAACGCACAAATATCTACAAAACATGCAGGTTTTGCCGTGAACCTTGGTGGCGCAACAGCTGATGATATGAAACAGCTTCTGCAAACAGTTTCTGATAAGGTATTTGACAAATTTGAGATCCGGTTGGTACCGGAAGTCCGCATCTGGAGATAAACAAAAGGAGGTGCAAAGCTTATGATTTCTTTTTCCGGCTCTGCTAAGGCAGAGGTCTGCCGTCTGCAGTCGCAGAATCGTTGCTGTGCGTTGGCCGAATGCTTTGGCATTTTATTGTTCTGCAACAGCTTTGCATCCGATGGTATACGAATCATTACCGAGAGCAGGGAATTTGCTGCTCGGCTTCCCAAGCTTTTTAAAAAATCATTTTCTGTGAGCTTTGACCAAATGCCGGAATACGATAACGGTGGTAAGCTCGTATTTCAAATTAGCGAACCAAATAAGATTGCCGCAATCATGCGCGCCTATGGCTTTGACATGCAGGGAACAGTATCCTTGCACCTGAACATGCCGGTGGTAGAAGAGGATTGCTGCAAGGCTTCTTTTCTGCGGGGCGCATTCCTTGCAGGTGGAAGCGTTACAGACCCTACAAAAGGATACCATATGGAACTTGCCACTACACATAAGTTTGTGGCAGGGGAGACGTATATGCTCATGCAGGAAGTTCTTGATTTTTATCCTAAGAACGCGCAGCGGGGCGGAGACCATGTGCTTTATATCAAGCAAAGTGATTTGATCTCTGATTTTTTGACTTATCTGGGCGCACCTCTGGCCGCCATGGGCATTATGGAAGCTAAGCTTGAAAAAGAGCTAAACAACAAGGTGAATCGCAGATGCAACTGCGACGACGCCAATACCTCTAAGGTTGTAGAAGCTGCCCAGGAGCAGCTTGCAGCATTGCGCATCCTGCGGGAGCGCGGAATGGTGGAATCCTTGCCTGCAAAATTAAAACAAGCCATGGAAGCCAGGGAAAACAACCCGGAAGCCTCACTTACTGAGCTGGCAGCCATGATGGATCCGCCGATTACCAAGCCTGCAATGAACCACAGGCTTAAAAAACTAGCAGAAATTGCAAAGGAGGCTGTCTCATGAGTTTTGTTCATCTTCATGTGCATACGGAATACAGCCTTCTTGACGGTGCTTGCCGCATCAGTGGCATGATGGACAGGGTCAAGGAATTGGGCCAATCCGCCATTGCAATTACCGACCACGGAGTCATGTACGGATGTATTGATTTTTATAAGGCTGCCAAAGCTGCCGGTGTCAAGCCCATTATCGGCTGTGAGGTTTATGTGTCCAGAAGAGGAATGGAGGACCGTGTTCACGGGATCGACAACGACCCTTACCACCTTGTTCTTCTTTGTGAGAACCGCACCGGTTACGAGAATCTGTGTTATCTGGTTTCTCAGGCGTTTGTAAGGGGTTTCTACGGCAAACCCAGAGTAGACCTTGCATTGCTACAGCAGCACCATGAAGGTCTTATCGCCCTTTCCGCCTGCCTGGCAGGTGCGATCCCTCAGCATTTGATGGAAGAAGACTACGATTCCGCCAAAGAATACGCTGTCAAGCTATCTCAGATCTTTGGACCGGAGCATTTTTATCTGGAACTACAAGATCACGGCATTGAAGAACAGCGTGCTGTAAATCAGGGTGTTATGCGCCTTGCCCGAGAGACAGGACTACCTCTGGTGGTTACAAACGATGCGCATTATCTTCGTAAAGAGGACGCCACTATGCAGGATGTACTTTTGTGCATCCAGACCGGCAGAACTGTGGACGAGCCCAATCGCATGAAATTCCAAACTGAGGAATTTTATTTGAAGAGCGAAGATGAGCTGCGCAGCTTGTTCCCGAATTGCGACGATGCCTTTGAAAACACGGTCAAGATCGCAGATATGTGCAATCTTGAATTTGAATTTAACAATTATCACCTTCCTGCATTCCCCGTTCCTCAGGGGTATTCCAATGAGGAATATTTCCGGAAGATCTGCATGGACGGCTTCCGGGAACGGTATGTTGACCCTCCCCAGAGCTATATCAATCGGTTAGAATATGAAATCGGCGTCATCAGCCGCATGGGATACATCAACTACTATCTCATCGTGTGGGATTTTATTCGGTTTGCCAAGGAATCCGGTATACCTGTAGGCCCCGGAAGAGGCTCGGGTGCGGCTTCTATCGTTGCATACTGCATGCACATCACGGAAGTTGATCCCATGAAGTATTCCCTCATTTTTGAACGGTTCTTAAACCCCGAACGGGTCAGTATGCCCGACTTCGATACGGACTTCTGTCAAGAGCGCAGAGGTGAAGTCATCGAATACGTTATGCAAAAATATGGCAAGGATCATGTTGCACAGATCGCAACCTTTGGCACTATGGCTGCACGAGGCGCGATTCGCGATGTGGGCCGTGCACTGAATTTTACCTATGCTGAAACGGATGTTGTGGCAAAGCTTGTACCTACCATGCCCCTGCATATTACGCTGAAAGAAGCTTTGGAGATCAGTCCCAAGCTGAAAGAAATGTATGACGGTGATGACCGTGTCAAATTGCTCATCGATACGGCCATGCAGCTGGAAGGCATGCCCCGAAATACATCTACCCATGCGGCAGGCGTTGTGATTACCGCAGATCCGGTATATACTTATGTGCCGCTTTCCTGCAATGATGATACCATTGTTACCCAGTACACCATGACGACCATCGAGGAACTTGGCCTTCTGAAGATGGACTTCCTTGGACTGCGTAACCTAACGGTCATTAAGGATGCTGAGGAACAGATCCGTAATTTTGACCCGGATTTTTCCATGGCCAATATTCCGGACGATGACGCTGAAACATTCGCCATGGTTGCCGAGGGCAAGACACAGGGTGTATTCCAGTTGGAATCAGCGGGCATGACCGGCGTTTGTGTGGGAATGAAATCTTCGTCTATTGAAGACTTTACTGCCGTGGTTGCTCTTTATCGCCCCGGCCCTATGGATTCTATTCCCAAATTCATTTCCAATAAACTGAATCCTTCCCGTGTTACCTATAAAACCCCGCTTCTTGAGCCGATTCTAAAAGTCACCTATGGCTGTATCGTGTATCAAGAGCAGGTCATTGAGATTTTCCGCTCTCTTGCAGGTTACTCTATGGGTCAGGCTGATAATATCCGCCGTGCCATTTCCAAAAAGAAGCAAAAGATCATTGATGCCGAGCGTAAGACATTTGTTTATGGCGATTCTGAACAAGGGATCGACGGCTGTATCGCAAGAGGAGTGCCTGAGGCAGTGGCACAGTCTATCTACGACGAAATTGTAGACTTTGCTAACTACGCCTTTAACAAAGCGCATGCCGTTTGTTATGCCGTTGTTGCTTATCAGACAGCATATCTGAAGTGTCACTATCCTAAGCAGTACATGGCGGCACTGATGACCTCTGTGCTGGATTCTGCAACCAAGGTTTCAGGATATATTGCAGAATGTAAGGAACTTGGAATTCCCGTTCTGCCACCGGATATTAACCACTCATACGACCACTTTACCGTAGAGGGAGACGCCATTCGTTTTGGCCTGGGTGCTGTGAAGAATGTAGGACGCGGACTCATTCGTTCTATGGTCTCTAAGCGCCAACAGGACGGCCCATTCAAATCCCTGGAGGATTTCCTGGAGAGAATGGGGGAGGGTGAGCTTAATAAGCGCGCTGTGGAGAATTTCATCAAATGCGGTGCTATGGACTGCTTCGGTTATCACAGAAGTGAGCTGCTTGCAGTTTATGACAGCATGATGGACAGCGTTGCCAGCTCCCGGAAAAAGAATTTGGACGGCCAGATGGGCATGTTTGCCATGTTAGAGGATGACGATGCTGTTGAGATCCCCATCCCCAAGCTGGCAGAGCTGAAGAAAGCCGACCTGATGGCCATGGAAAAGGAGACCACAGGAATTTACATTTCCGGGCATCCTATGGATGATTACCGTCAGTTCCTGAAGGGCAAGAATGTTGTCCCTATCGGGCATTTGCTCTCTGAAGACTGCCGTTACAAAGATGACGACATTCTTTCGGTTGCCGGCATTGTGCAAAGCATCAAGATGAAGACAACCCGCAATAATTCCATGATGGCCTATGTAACGATTGAAGACGATACCGCGGCCATTGAGATGCTTGCTTTTTCTAATGTGCTTACCCAACATGGTACGCACCTTAAGGAAAATGCCGCTGTGGTTATCACCGGAAGGTTGTCGGTTCGCGATGAAAAAGAACCCCAGATCATCATTAACCGGGTTCAGCCTATTTCTGAATTTGAGGATGCAGCAAGCAAGACCCTGTACCTTCAGCTTCAAAGCGAGAACGATCCAAATTATCCTCGGGTAAGGGCCATCGTAAACGCTTACCCCGGTGACACAGCAGTAAAGGTATTTTTTGCAGATACCCGGAAAATGCGAGGTACATCTGCCGATGTAAATGCGCAGATGTTAGAAGAACTTAAAAATCTTCTTGGAACAGCAAATGTTGTGTTGAAATAACTTTTCTTTTTTCTAATTTTGTGTTAAAATAATGTATTGAGGGGAGTGAGATTAATATGAAGAAAATATTGCCCTTTTTCCTTGCAATACTCATGTTGATCTTGCTGCTTTCCGGCTGCAACATGCGAACTATCGAGGAACTGTACAGTCCCCCAAAACGACCGGACGCCTATAAGAATTTGCAGGCTCAAATTGATAAGGTCATGGCTGGGCAAGAGTATTCGGCACCTCTATCCGGTGAGAACCGGCAGGCGGTGCAGGCCGCAGACCTGAACGGTGACGGTGAGCCGGAGTATATCCTCTTTACCAAGAGTAATTCGGATAAACCTCTTAAGATCCATATTTTTGCCGCTAAGGACGATGATTATGTGCTGCTGGACTCCATCGAAAGTACAGGCGCATCCTTCGAACTTGTGGAATACCTGCAAATGGACGGATACGGTGGTCTGGAGATCGTAGTGGGCCGTCAGGTTTCCGATCAGGTAATGCGCAGCGTCTCCGTATATACCCTGTATAACGGGCATATCGAGCAGTATATGGCAGCAAATTATTACAAATTTGTCTGCTGCGATCTGAATTCAAACGATATGGGCGAACTGCTTGTCCTGCGTCCCGGAGAATCAGAGTCCGATAACGGAGTGGCAGAGCTTTATCGTTTTGCAAATGGTGCAATGGAACGCTCACAAGAGGTGAATATGTCCAAGCCTGCATCCTCTATCAAACGCATTATGGTCAATAAGCTTCACGACGGACCTCCGGCGGTATATGTGGCCAGTGACGTGGATGGCAGCGCCATTATTACTGACGTATATGCTGTGATCAGCGGTCAGTTTACCAATGTGTCACTGTCCAACGAATCCGGTACCAGCGTGCAGACTCTGCGTAATTACTACGTTTATGCCGATGATATTGACGACGACGGGGTTTTAGAGCTTCCGAATCTCATTAATATGGTAGTGCCGTCCGGCTTCCAGTCAGAACAATGGCAATACTTGATCCGCTGGTATGCGATGGCATCCAACGGAGATGAGACTGAGAAAATGCATACCTATCATAATTTTGTGGGTGGTTGGTATGTGAAGTTGCCCCAGGAGTTGGCAGAGCGGATCTACGTTGAGCAAAAAGGCAACGGGTTTGATTTCTACCTATGGGACGACAAGTTTGAAAGCGTGGAGCAGCTGGCCACCATTTATGTCCTTACCGGCCAAAAGAGGGAGGAGCAGGCAACTACGGATAACCGTTTTGTCCTCCACAGAACCGAATCTACGGTCTATGCCGCAAGTCTAAATGTTTCCGCAGGAAGCTATAGCTTATCCCGTGACGAGCTTATCAACAGTTTCCATCTGATCCAACAGGATTGGTATACCGGTGAAACTTAAGAGGTGTTAACATGAAAAAAGTACTGATTTTGGAAGATGAAGAGAATATCAGAAGCTTTGTGGTGATCAATCTGCGCAGAGCAGGATACCAGGTAGTCGAGGCAGGCACCGGAGCGGAGGCTCTCGAGATGCTGCGTCAAAATCCGGATATCGGTGTTGCGATCCTTGACATTATGCTGCCGGATATTGACGGATTTGAAGTTTGCAGACGCATTCGCGCCACAACAAAGCAAATGGGTGTTATTATGCTTACCGCAAGAACCCAGGAAATGGACAAGGTCACCGGCCTGATGACAGGTGCAGATGATTATGTGACAAAGCCGTTTTCGCCTGCAGAGCTTACCGCCCGAATCGATGCGCTGTTCCGCAGACTTGGCGGTGACAGCAATGTGGATTCCCAGTTGCTTGTTCAAGGTCCTTTTGTAATGAACACCAGGAATCACACTCTTGAGAAAAACGGGACGCGTATCCGCCTAACCCAAGTGGAATATGCGATTTTGAAGGAATTTATGCAAAATCCCGGCCGTGCACTGTCCAGAGAAGATATTATGGCAGCCGTATGGGGCAGGGAATATGAGGGCGAGCTGAAAATCGTAGACGTAAACATTCGTCGTCTGCGCATTAAGGTTGAAGATAACCCTACCAACCCAAATTACATCACTACCGTTTGGGGTTTTGGTTATAAATGGGGCAATTAACACGCAAAAAGAAAGGATTGTTCTTATGAAGAAGATCGGCGGTTTGCAAAAGCGCTGGCTTTTCAATACCATAGGGCTTGTATTTGCGCTGGGTATCGTCTGCGTAATTGCTGTAACCGTTGCGTTCTCTGCCTATTACTACTCCGGCATGGAATCGGATTTAACCTACCGCGCCCGGACCACCACCGACTTCTTCAGTAACTACACCAATCAAACTTATAAAGAGTTTTATCAATCCTGCACTCAGTACGCAAGTAATTTCGAAGACAGAAATACACTGGAACTCCAGTTTATCGATTCAAAAGGCCGTTTGGTGGCTTCTTCATACGGAAACTGGGTCGTAGATACACCCAATACTCCGGAAATCGCAGAAGCTGTTTCCTCAAGATGGATCCAGCCTTATATCGGCTATGACCCTCAAACTGGCGAGCGTATCATTGCCGTATCCAGCCCTATGATCTACAGTAACGGAGAAGTCATTGGTGTTTTACGCTATGTAACCTCCACCAGGCTGGCAGATTGGCAAATATTTGTTGTTTTCATGTTTGCCCTTGGTATGCTGGCGATCGTAATGGTTGTAGTGGTGTTCAGCAGTAATTATTACGTTCGCTCCATTTTGATCCCGGTTAATGAGATCACAGAAAAGGCCAAGCGCATTGCTGCAGGAAGCTACGGTATTCAAATCGAAACGCAATATGACGATGAGATCGGCGAATTGGCTCAAACCATAAATGAGATGTCCGTGCAAATCAATCAAAATGAGATTATTCAAAGAGATTTCATTTCCTCGCTCTCTCACGAATTAAGAACACCGCTGACAGCTATTAACGGCTGGTCAGAAACGCTGCTTTCTTATGAGCAACTGGACAAGAGCACCCGGCGCGGTATGACCATTATTCTGCGCGAGACCCAACGCCTCACGGAAATGGTTGTGGATCTATTGGATTTTACAAGGATCCAGGATGACCGCATGAAGCTGAATATTCGCCAAACGGATATACGCAGCGAATTTGAGGACACAGTCTTTATGTATTCCAATCGTCTGACACAGGATGGCATTACCTTGGAATATCTGGAAAATGACGCAGATATTCCGGAGATCCCCTGTGATCCGGAGCGCATCCGTCAAGTGTTCCTAAACATCTTGAATAATGCCGCCAAACACGGCGGCGAAGGAAAGAGAATTGAAGCATCTATTGATGCCGATGATTCTTTTGTTACCGTTTGCATTCGGGATTTTGGCCCCGGTATCCCGGAGGATGAACTGCCTCTGGTTAAGAAAAAATTCTACAAGGGCAGCTCCAAGGCTCGCGGAACCGGCATTGGTCTTGCCGTGTGTGATGAGATCATTACCATGCTCAGCGGCAAGTTAGAGCTTACCAATGCTGAAGGCGGCGGTACACTGGTAACAATTCGGCTGCCAACTGCCCAATAAGAAAGGATTCCTCATGGATAAAAAAAGCAGTAATGTCTGCTGTGAAAAGTTCAAAACCAGCATTGGCGGGCAGGCGCTGATTGAAGGTATTATGATGCGAGGCCCCGAAAAGGATGCTATCGTAGTTAGCACCAAAGAGGGGATTCAGACAAAAATCACCCTTCGGAAAGTTTACCCCAAGAAAGATTTTCGCACATGGCCCTTTATCCGCGGCTGTGTAAACTTCTTTGACGCCCAGGTCACCGGTATCAAAGCGTTGCTGCACTCGGCCGATCTTTCACCTGATGCGGAGATCCAGGAACCTTCCAAGTTTGATCTTTGGCTTGAAAAGAAGCTTGGAAATGAGAAATTTCAAAAAGCTTTGGTAGGTTTTGCGGTAATTATGGGATTGGGTATGTCTATAGCACTCTTCTTCCTGTTGCCCATGTTGATCGGCGGCTTGTTTCACCACCTGGTCCATAATACACTTTTACAAAATTTAATTGAAGGTTTCATCCGCATTGTGATCTTTGTTGGTTACCTGCTGATAATTTCCAAAATGAAGGAAATGAAGCGCGTTTTTGCTTACCACGGCGCTGAGCATAAGACCATTTCCTGTTACGAAGCAGGTTTGCCCCTTACCGTTGATAATGTGCGTAAAATGTCCAGACTGCACCCCCGTTGCGGCACAAGCTTTTTGCTCATCGTTATGGTGGTGTCCATTCTCGTATTTTCTGTTGCAACATCGCTGCTGCACCTGCTTTTTCCGGCGCTTGGTGCGCTGCAAATGCAGGGAGGAATTTGGTATCGTCTAATAATGATGGCAATAAAACTGTTGCTGCTGCCCTTGGTCGTTTCTGTCACATATGAGATCAATCGCTGGGCGGGCCGACACAATAACGGATTTACGCGGTTGTTAACTGCTCCCGGTATGTGGATGCAAAATTTCACCACAAATGAACCGGATGATTCTATGATTGAGGTGGGTATTGCAGCTCTGCAGGCAGTCCTTCCCACGAAAGAGGGGGACGACCGTTGGTAAAGAAGTATTCCCAGTTATATCTGGATGCAAGAAAATTGCTCCTTGATTCAGAAGACGCCCCCAATGCTTCCAGCTACGCAAGACAGCTTCTTTGCCATGTAACCGGAAAAACGCTGGAACAAGTGCTCGCTGACGGTGAGATGTATGCCTCCGAAGCCATCTGCGAGGCGATGGAGGGCGCTGTGCGCCGTTTGCTTGACGGAGAGCCCCTGGCGTATATCCTGGGAAAATGGGAGTTCTACGGCCTTCAGCTGGTTGTAAATGAGCATGTGCTGATCCCGCGGGATGATACCTGTGCCGTTACATCACTTGCCATAGACCATGCGTTGTTTTTAAACAAAGCACCTCGCGTGCTGGATCTTTGTACCGGCTCCGGTTGTATCGGGCTTGCCATTGCAAGCAGAGTGCCGGATGCCCGGGTCACCTTGGCCGACATTTCTTCTGAGGCATTAAGTGTTGCCAAGAAAAACACTGCGCTGAACCGTTTGACCGGCAGGGTCTCCTGCGTGGTATCCGACGCGCTGAGCGCACCATCGAAATTCTTAGGAAAATTTGATCTGATCGTGTCCAATCCGCCCTATATCACCACACAGGAAATGCAAGAGCTTCCCCACAGCGTTTCAGGCTTTGAACCGCACCTTGCATTGCATGGCGGCGAAGACGGTTTGGATTTCTATCGTTCTATTATCGATCATTACACCGGCAATCTGAAACCCGGTGGTTACCTTTGCTTTGAGTTCGGCTTGGGGCAAGGGGATGCAATCTGCAGCTTGCTGCAGGCAAAAGGGTATACCATTCTGGAACGTTCCAGAGATTATAACGACAGAGAAAGGGCGGTCATCGCCCAATACGGCAGGAAGGAAATATAATTATGGCTACGAAAAAGACAGCATACGAAGCACCTACTCCCGCATCTGACAAGAAAAAGGCATTGCAGACAGCTCTGTCTCAAATCGAAAAGAATTTCGGCAAAGGCGCTGTGATGCGCCTGGGCGACCGTCCTGAGATGAATGTTGACGCCATCCCCACCGGCTCTCTTGCTCTGGATGCCGCACTGGGCATCGGCGGTGTGCCCAAGGGCAGAATTATTGAGATCTACGGACCGGAGTCCTCCGGTAAGACAACCCTGGCTCTGCACATTTTGGCGGAAGCTCAGAAATTGGGCGGTGAAGTAGCCTTTGTGGACGCTGAGCACGCACTGGATCCTGTGTATGCCGCCGCACTGGGCGTGGACACGGACAATATGCTTGTTTCCCAGCCGGATACCGGCGAGCAGGCATTGGAGATCACTGACGCTTTGGTGCGCAGTGGTGCTGTGGATGCTGTGGTTGTTGACTCTGTTGCCGCCCTTGTCCCTAAGCAGGAGATCGAGGGTGAAATGGGCGATACCTTTGTGGGTCTGCAGGCAAGACTCATGAGCCAGGCTCTGCGTAAGCTGGCCGGCACTATTGCCAAGACTAACTGCGTTGTGATTTTTATCAATCAGCTGCGTATGAAGATCGGTGTCATGTACGGCAATCCGGAAACCACCACCGGCGGCAATGCGCTGAAGTTCTATTCTTCTGTTCGTTTGGATGTTCGCCGTGTGGAGAGTATCAAAGAAGGCAGCAATGTCATCGGCAATAAGACCCGGGTTAAAGTTGTGAAAAATAAAGTCGCGCCTCCGTTCCGCGAGGCTCACTTCGACATTATGTACGGCCAGGGCATTTCCAAATGGGGCGAATTGGTGGACCTTGCCGTGCAGATGGATATTGTACAGAAGAGCGGCAGCTGGTTCTCCATGGGCGATGAGCGCATTGGTCAGGGCATCCAATCTGTAAAAGATTACCTTATGTCCAATCCCGAGATCGCCGAGCAAGTTGAGGCCCAGGTACGCGAGAATCTTTTACGCGCCAGCGCCGCTATGCCCAAGGCTGCTGCAGTTGCCGCTGAGCGTCCTGTAAAGATCTGCGCAGACGATTTTAACGATGAGGATTGATTTTCTTTCAACCTCGCCGGATCGGGCAGGGAAGTACACCGTAAAATTTTCTGACGGCAGCGCACAGCGCTTATACCGCCAGACTGTGGAAGACTTTGGTCTTTATGCCGGCAAGGAACTTACCCAGGATGAATTTACTGCACTTACAGATGCAGCAGGAAAGATGTCTGCAAAAATGCGTGCGGTGCGCATTGTATCAGCATCCGGGGTATCCAAGCGTGAGCTGGAGCACCGCCTCATCAGCAAAGGCGAGAAGCAGGAGGATGCCAGCGAGGCTGTTCGCTGGATGTCTGAGCTTTCCCTGCTGGATGACAGCCGTACGGCACAAACAATCGTAGAGCGGTGTATTGCAAAAGGCTACGGCATTGCCCGTGCCAAGCAGGCTCTGTATGAAAAGTGCATCCCAAAAGAATTATGGGAAGCGGCTTTGGAGAATTATCCCGATCAAACTGAGCGGGTCGCAGAATATTTACTTTCCCGACTTGACGGAAATTTTGATGAAAAATCCGTGCGCCGTGCTGTAGAGGCACTCATGCGCCGCGGCCATTCCTATGGGAATATTCGCAGCGCCCTTTCCCGACTTAAGATGGATCTTGAGCAATACCCGGAGGATTAACATGGCAAACATTGGCTTTATTAGTCTTGGATGCGCCAAGAATCAAGTAGATTGTGAGCGAATGATGTATCGCGTACAGGAGGCAGGACATACAGTATGTCCCGGCATCCTTGGTTGTGATGTAGTCGTGATCAATACCTGTGGTTTCATTGATTCTGCAAAATCTGAGGCCATTGATTTTATCCTGCAGACCGCCGCTCTAAAAGCAGAAGGTCAGGTTGGCAAGATATTGGTAACAGGTTGTCTGTCCCAGCGATACCAAGATGAAATTATGGAGCAAATGCCGGAAGTAGACGGCATTCTTGGAACAGGAAGCTACTCTGATATCGTTGCAGCCATAGATGCACTGCTCGATGATCAGCAAGTGCGTTTGTTTGACTCTATCGATGCACCGGAACAGGAAACCGGAAGAATCCTGACAACCCCCGAACATTATGCTTACTTAAAAATCGCAGAAGGCTGCGACAACCGCTGTGCATATTGTATTATCCCATATCTGCGGGGTAAATTCCGCAGCCGTACAATGGATGATGTGCTTTATGAAGCCCGCCTGTTGGCAGACTCCGGTGTAAAAGAACTCATTGTAGTAGCACAAGATACCAGCCGTTACGGCACAGACCTTCCCGGTCACAAACGTCTGCTGCCTGAGTTGCTGCGTCAGCTCTGTCAGATTGATGGAATTCACTGGGTTCGTGTACATTATCTTTATCCCGACGAGATCGATGATGCGCTTATTGATGTTATTGCTTCTGAGGAGAAGATCGTCAAATATTTGGATATTCCCATACAGCACTGCAACAGCAAGATCCTGCAGTTAATGAATCGACGCGGTGATGGCGATTATCTAAGATCCCTGTTTCAAAAACTGCGTCAGCGGATTCCCGGTCTTGTGCTGAGAACCAGCGTGATCACAGGCCTCCCCGGCGAAGGTGAGGCCGAATTTGCCGAACTGTGTGATTTTCTGAAGGAACTTCGTTTGGAGCGTGTGGGTGCGTTTGCATTCTCTCCGGAGGAGGGGACACCGGCCGCGGATATGGAGTTCACAGATGCCGCTGTTGCACTTGAAAGAGCGCAGATGATTGAAATGATCCAATCCCGCATTATGGACGACTATGCACAAAAATCCATCGGTAGGGAAATGGAGATCCTTATTGACGGTTTTGACCCGGAATTTGAACAATATTACGGACGAACTTATGCCGACTCGCCTGAAATCGACAGTCGGGTATGGCTGTGCAGTGACGAAGACTTAAGCGAAGGTACATTTGTAAATGTACGAATCGACAATATCATCGACGGTGAATTGTCCGGTTTTGTTTTGGAGGATTAAAAATGACAACCGCAAGCAAAATTACGCTGCTAAGAGTGGCGTTTATTCCCGTATTTATGCTCTTTATGTATTTGAGCGCCGGGCAAATGGGTATATGGATGCTTATTTCTCTAGGTGTTTTTATTCTTGCCAGCATTACAGATTACATTGACGGTGAGATCGCACGGAAACACAACCAAGTAAGCGACTTTGGCAAATTTCTGGATCCTTTAGCTGATAAGCTGCTGGTGATTGCTGCCATGACCATGTTTTGTCAATGGGGTATGTTTCCAGCATGGGCGCTGATGATCGTATTGACCCGTGAATTTGCCGTAACCGGACTTCGGCTTGTGGCAGTGGGCAAGGGCAAGGTGATCGCAGCCGGTTGGAGCGGCAAAGTAAAGACCGCTGCAACTATGATCGGACTTTGTGTATGGATGGCATTCCCGGGGATCTCTTTTCTGTCATGGGTCATTGTCGGTGTGATCGTATCAACCACTGTTTACTCCGGTGTGGAGTATTTTATACAAAACTGGAAATGCCTGTGGGACTGATTCCGGCATTTTTCGGAGGGAAATACAATGCAATTTAAGCAATACAAACGCTATCATATCGATTTTAAGAGCAAGTGGATCCAACCCTGCGCAATGCTCATGGGTCTATCTTTCTTTCTGCGCATTTTCTATTATTTTGGATTCCGTTTTGTTTCCGATTGGTCTTTCTGGGATGTGATCTTTCAAATTCTGCTGCCTTTGGTGTTTGCTGGTGTATTCACCATATCACTTTGGACAATGCATCGTGATCTTCCCGGTTTTTACGGCATTCTAAGCGCAGGCTTTTGTATTCTCATGGCAACATGGAGCTTTTACAGCGGCAATTTTCTTTACATGCTGCTATGTATCATCTATTATATTCCCGCAGGCGCTGTGCTTTTAGGCACGTCCACCGGTCTTTTGCCCGGTACACTGGTTTCAACAGTTATGATGGCTGCACCTGCGATCATTCGCATTTTATCCTTAAAACCTCTGTCTTTAGGTCTTTCCGGCCTTTGCCTTGAATTTTCCGTAATTTCACTGCTTGGAGCATTGGCCTGTTATACACGGTCTTTGACAGAAATCAAAAAACGCAAATAAAATAAGTCCGGTTTTCAAAAGAAAACCGGACTTGTTCGTTATATCAAATTACTCCGTATCTTGTACCAAAGAAACAATAATATCTGCGGCTTTTTCAATGCCGATCTTACTGGTATTCAAGCAAATATCATAGTTCTCCGATGCGCCCCAAGTGTTACCTGTATAGTGCTGATAGTTTACACTGCGACGCTTATCCTTTTCCTGAAGGCGGGATAGGGGACTCTTTTCCGATTCGCCGTAAAGCTTCAAAATGCGCTCTGCGCGGAAATCCATATCCGCATGAACGAAAACATGAATACAGTCTTTGCGGTCCTTAAGTATATAGTCTGCGTTTCTGCCTACGATGACACAGGAACCCTTATCCGCCAACTGCATGATCGTCCCGCACTGAATGGTCCATAGAAAATCCGCGGCTGACAGGCCGTTCATGACCCCGGGAACACCTTGCGGTGCAAATGCATAAGAAAACAAGCTTTTTCCCGGAGAATGTTCACCATGCTCCTCAACGAATTTGGGGGCAAAACCGGATTCCAGCGCAATATGCTCCACCAATTCTTTGTCATAAAAGGGGATTCCCAGCTTATCGGCAACCAGGCGGCCAACGGTGCGGCCACCACTGCCAAATTGGCGGCTAATGGTAATGATCGTCTGTTTCATGTGAACGCCTCCTTTTCATATGCTGTATACATATTATATCATCCGTGAAATCGCTTGTAAAGACAGCTTTTATTTGACTTCCCGAGTTACGGATTGAACGAATTCATTATTTTGAAGATACTCTTTCAATGCAGGTTGTGCCATCAAGAAACGTACTGTAATCTGTTCATACCGCAGGGGGTCGGCCATATAACAAAGTCCATGCCCCGCGCCCGGAAAAGTATGAAGTTGAGAAAACCCGGGACAAGCCTCATAGATCTCGTGGCTCATTTCACAGGGTACAAATCGATCATCCTCCCCATGAAACAACAATATAGGCACTTTTCCACCGGCAATGGCTGCAATCGCAGAACATTCTTCAAGAGAAAAGCCACCAAACAGCCGGGCACCCATACGAAGAAAAGGATACGCCAACTTGCTGGGATAATGTTGGTCTTCACATACCTTGGATATGATATGAGCAGGGGAGGAGTAGGGGCAATCTGCCATGATAGCCACCACATTCTTCGGCAGATCCAGATCGCAGGCCATGAGTACCGTGGCTGCGCCCATGGACAAGCCGGACAAAACAATAGGTGTATCCATACCAAAGCGATCAGAGACATAATTGATCCAGGAAAGGCAGTCCCTGCGTTCGTTAATGCCAAAGCTAATGACCTTTCCTTCGCTGTTGGCATGCGCGCGCTGATCCACAGCCAACACATTCATATCCATTTTTGTAGCAAGGCCGTATCCACCGGCACAGTCACGCAAAGCCATGCTCCTGTAACCATGAAAAAGAATGACTGTAGGCGCTCCGTTTGCATTATGATAATAGCGCCCAGACAATTTCAAACCGTCAAAAGAACGGATATTCACTGTCTCACAAGGACTATCATCCATTCTGCGTGTGCATGCGATGATTTGATCTTTCACAGAATCGTACTGCTCGCCGTGCAAGCAGGCATATGGATCTTCTTTACGGTCAGGGGAAGAATAAAAGCAAATACGAAATGTATACCAGCACACGGTCAGCAAAATCAGTATAATTGCCACCAGTACAAATAAAACCCAAAGCATACAAAGTTCCTCCCATTCATTTTTTCTATTATACCACATATTTTAATGGAATTCCACGGATTTTCTATAAATAAATTCATAGTAATATTCTGTGAACTATGATATGATATATAAAAACAAGGAGGTAGCATTATGAAGAAAGCAATTAACGTATTTGATCATGCAGGGGATATTTGCCATGCCATGAGCAAGGGCATTTTACTTACAACAAAACAGGGCAGCACAGTAAACACCATGACCATCGGCTGGGGAATGCTTGGCATTGAATGGGGCAAACCAATTTTCATTGCTCTGGTGCGACAAAGCAGATTTACCAGACAACTGCTTGATGAGAGCATGGAATTTACTGTTAACGTTCCAATTGGCGAGCTTGATAATAAGATTTTGGGTTTCTGTGGAACAAAATCCGGCAGAGATGTGGATAAAATTAAGGAAATGGGCCTTACCCTGGAGGAACCGAACACCATCAACACCCCCGGCATTTGCGAACTGCCCCTCACCTTAGAATGTAAGGTTTTATATCGGCAGGATCAGAATTTAGGCGGCATTCCTACAGATATTCTTGACAAATATTATCCTCAGAACATTGACGGCAGCGCGCCGGGCAGAAATCGCGATCATCATATCGCATATTATGCCGAGATCGTTGATGCGTATATCGTCCAAAAATAAGTATATCCGGCACCTTCACAGGTGCCGGTACTTTTTTTACATATCAAAGGCAGGGTTCATATAATACACATTTTTCTGGTTCAGCTTTTCCCGCAGCTGCTGCATGGATTCCCCGAATCTCTGGAAATGCACCACCTCGCGCTCTCTGAGGAACTTGATGACATCGTTAACATCGGGGTCGTCGGAAAGCCGCAAAATGTTATCATAAGTCACCCGGGCTTTTTGCTCTGCACCCATATCCTCTGTAAGATCGGCGATGGGATCGCCCTTTACGGCGATGGTAGCTGCCGTCCACGGTGTTCCGGAGGCAAAGGTAGGATAAACACCCGCAGTATGGTCAACGAAATACTGTTCAAACGGTGTACCCTCAATGTCCTTTTCCTTGAGATTTCTGGTAAGCTGATGCACAATTGCACCAACCATTTCCAAGTGTCCCAATTCTTCCACGCCAATGTCCGTAAGCAAAGCCTTCTGCTCATCAAACGGCATAGAGAACCTTTGAGACAAATAACGCAACGACGCCCCAAGCTCACCATCCGGGCCGCCATACTGGCTAATAATAACGGATGCAAGTCTTGGGTTGGGTTTGTCGATCTTTACCGGATACTGAAGCTTTTTATTATACACAAACATACTTAACCCTCCTGATTACCGGAATATTCCCACGGCCACGGATCGTTGATCCAACAATACTTATCACCGTCGGTAGGCGACATATGATTCAACGGGCCGCAGTTTTGAGTGTATTCCATCATGCCTTTATGGTAAAGCTTTTGATAGGATTGATACAGCTCAAGAGCTTCTTTGTCATTCGGATGCGTGTCCAAATACAACGCAAGCTCCTGAATGGCAAAGCCAAGAACCTGTAGCTCTGTTTTGGGTGTAATGGGTTTTTCCTTTTGATTGACCATCCCCATAAACGGGAGATCAAGTCCGGGGAACAATGTGCCGCGCACCAAGGCTTTTCTTGCCTCGTATTTCGGCGGATTTTCCATCTGAAACGGAACATAGGGATTCGCCAGAGGCGCCATTGCCGGCAAGCGGCCTTCGCCATAGTTTTGCATATTATTTCTCGTTTCCAAGGTGATTCCTCCAATCGTTTTGTTTGGAACAGTCGTTCCGAGTCATACTATGCCGAATAAAGGAAAATCGTTCATGCAGGATAGGAACAAGCATATGATAGACCGAGGTGTTGACCATGAAACGAGATAACTGGGTTAGTTTTTTGCCATACTATTTATTGGTGTTGATCATCGGGATCGGCATCGCCTATGCAGGGGAACGCTCTGTAAACTCACTAAGTGCAGTAACTGCCGTAAAGGAACATTGCTTTATCATTGATGCGGGGCACGGAGGAATTGACGGCGGCGCCACTTCCTGCACGGGCGTGCTGGAAAGTCAATTAAACCTTGAAATTGCCGTACGCTTAAACGATCTGTTTCACTTTCTCGGTTACAAAACGGAAATGATACGTACAACGGATACCTCCATATATACATCCGGCAATACCATTGCCGCTCAAAAACTTTCCGATCTAAAAGAGCGGGTCAGAATCGTAAACAAGGACGATAGAAACATCCTGATCAGCTTACATCAAAATACATTTTCAAACCAAAAATACTCCGGTGCACAAGTTTTTTACAGCCAATCTGAGGGCAGCAAGGTGCTAGCTGATACAGTACAAAGCGCACTTGTCACCGCCCTGAATCCTGATAACCGCAGAACTGCAAAGAAAGGGGAGGGGATCTACCTTTTACAGCATATTGAGCAGCCGGGAATATTGATCGAATGCGGATTTTTATCCAACACACAGGAAGAAGCATTGCTTCGCAGCAACGCATACCAAAAGAAACTCTGCGGTGTGATCGCTGCGTCTATTGTCAGAGGGATACATACTTGACCCCATGTGCCGCACTTGATATAATGAAGAAAAAACACGAAAGGTGTGATCTGTGTGGGAAAAGTGAAAACTGTGTTTTTCTGCACTGAATGTGGCAATGAAACGCCAAAATGGATGGGCCGCTGCCCCGGCTGCGGTGCATTTAACACCATGCAGGAACATATCGAAAAACCATTGCCGGTCAATAAAGTTATCCCGTCCTCTCAGAGAAGAGCCCCCCAATCGATCTGTCAGGTCACTGTTGGCCGCGAGACGCGTTTTTACACCGGAATGGATGAACTCGACCGGGTTCTTGGCGGTGGTGCTGTATCCGGAAGCCTGGTGCTTGTAGGTGGTGCGCCCGGAATCGGTAAATCCACATTGCTATTGCAGATCTGCAGCGCACTTTGCAATGAAAGAACTGTTCTTTATGTATCCGGCGAAGAAAGCGAACAGCAGTTAAAGCTTCGTGCAGAACGGCTACAGGTTATGCCGGAGCGGTTGATGATCCTTTCAGAGACGTCTTTAACTTCAATCTTGGACGCTGTAGAGGACTCTAAACCGGATATTTTGATCGTTGACTCCATTCAGACCCTCTACCACGAGGATAACGAATCCTCTCCGGGTTCTGTTTCTCAGGTAAAAGACTGCACAATGACGCTGATGCATCTTAGCAAGCAGCAGGGAATTACTGTATTTGTGGTTGGTCATATTAACAAAGACGGTAACATAGCCGGCCCCAAGGTCCTGGAACATATGGTGGATTGTGTTCTGTATTTTGAGGGAGATCCCAATACTTCTTACAGACTCCTGCGGGCGGCGAAAAACCGCTTTGGATCTACCAATGAGATCGGTGTGTTTGAAATGACAGATTCCGGCCTGCGGCAATTGCCCAATCCCTCGAAAATGTTACTGGAGGGGCGCCCTGAGGGTGCATCCGGCACATGTGTCGCATGTGTAATGGAGGGTACGAGACCCATCCTTGCAGAAGTTCAGGCATTGGTATCTAAAACAAGCTTTAATGTACCCAGAAGAACGTCAGATGGCTTTGACTTTAACCGTGCAGCCCTTTTACTGGCAGTCGCGGAAAAACGAGCAGGTCTAAAACTAAGTATGTTCGATGCCTATATCAATGTGATCGGCGGACTGCAGCTGGACGAACCGGGTGCAGATCTTCCTGTTGTTCTGGCTGTGGCATCTTCTTATCGTGACAGCGTGATTCGTGATGACCTTGTCGCCATTGGTGAAGTAGGCCTTACGGGCGAGATCCGCAGTGTCAGCAACTTAAACCAAAGGCTTGCAGAAGTTACAAGACTTGGGTTTAAATATTGCATAATCCCTAAAAACGGGTCGGAAAAATTGGAAATTCCCGAAGAATTGACCGTTTATAGGGTCAAAAATCTCCGGGAAGCCATTGAAATCGCCATGTAATAGGGAAGGGGACTAATCCTCCTTGGTGAAATCCAGCTTGGAAAGGGGATTGGCCTCTGCAGCGATCTTCAGTTCCGTATTCTCAATATGGGTATAGATCTGTGTGGTGTTTAGATTTTCATGGCCAAGCACATCCTGCACCGTCTTTACATCCACACCACCGGATAACATCATCGTTGCCGCTGTATGACGGAGCTTGTGGGCAGAAAACTGTGTAGCATCCAACCCTGCCTGCAATAATGCTTTTTTGACTAAGCGATGGACTGCCGTTACGCTGATACGATTATTGTCTCGAGAACCAAACAATGCACGATTGTCAGAAAGCACCTTTTTATGCCGTTCAGGAAGATAGGCATCGATGGCCTTTCTGGTGGATGCACCAAAATACACGATCCGCTCTTTGTTACCTTTACCAACTACGCGCAGGCGGTCGTCATAAACATCCGTTAAATTGAGTCCTACAAGCTCGCTGCGACGAATGCCACAGTTAAGAAAAATCATTAAAATTGCATAGTCTCGTTTCTCGTTCGGGCCGGAAACAGCCTGCAAAAGTGCGGCAGATTGCTCCATAGTCAGGTATTTTGGCAAACTTTTACGCAATTTCGGATATTCCAGGTCCGCAACGGGATTCTCCGTAAGCTGCTTGGTGCGTACAGTAAGGTATTTATAGAACGATTTGATTGCAGAGAGTTTTCTGGCTCTTGCGGGAGCTGCAATACCAGATGTATGAGAATCCTGGGCAGATTGCCGGTCATTAGCAAGGTAGGAGAGGAACTCAAATACCTCTGAAGTCGTTACCTTACGTACAAATTCAAGATCAACATCCTTGATAGAAATATCATCCAAAGTTGTACTTAAAGGCATTTCACTGCGCATAAGCTTCAAAAAACGCAAAAACATTCGCAGATCAAGATAGTATTCCGATATGGTTCTGGGGGATTGGCCTTTAATAGTCTCGTGATATGTAAGAAAATCCCTCAAAATCAGCGGGCAATCATGAAATTTCTGCATAGCATGGCCTCCATACATCATATAGTCAAATTATAGCACAACAGGTGCGCGAACGCAACAAAAAAGTTATTGCAAATGTATGTTCGCATATATTTTAGAACACAATTTAACAAACAGAGGATAGAGCGATCATTATGTGGTCTTATCCCGTATAACCGGCTGTAAAATGTACTAAAACAGCTCTCTAAACATAATTGTTGCATTGTGTCAATAATCCCATGAGCCAATTGCTGATGATCATTCATGGAACCACAGGCTGAATAAAAGGCTGCAGATGGTAGCTTTAGTAGCGTAGCAGAGATCATTCGAAAAAGAACGATCAACTGCAGCTATGGAGTACAGGCTACGGTATGTTAAAAAGTACGCAGTAAGTTAGACAGGTTCGAATAAATGCAATGTACAAGCACACATAATATAATATATAGTCGTGCACAGTATAAATCATAATAAGGCTTAGATAGTATACAAATGGCACTAAAAGGCCCTTGATGGGCTATATTATTGAATTTCCCCTAAAAACCCACTTCTAACGCAACAAAATTTTTATTTTGTTGCGTTAATTTCAAATAACAATACCGGGGCAGTATTCTCTGCCCCGGTTATCCTTTTATCAAGTATGCGCTAATTTAGCTTATGTAAATACTTATGCCCACCACATTTCGCCGGCAGTTTCGTAAATCAATGTTTCCTTCAGCAGAGCAATGGCCTTCTCAAGACCTTCCTTGGGGCTCATCAGTGCGTCCTCGTGCTCAATGCTGATAGCGCCGTCATAACCAACAGCCTTCAATGCACTGATCATATTGTTCCACACTTCCCTGCCGTGGCCGTAACCAACCGTGCAGAAGATCCAGGAGCGGCCCAGAATATCACCGTAGCTCTTAGTATCCAGAACACCGTTGACCTTGGTGTTCACATCGTCGATTCTGGTATCCTTGGCATGGAAATGATGAATTGCATTTTCCTTGCCCAGGCACTTGATGGCTTCAACGGGGTCGATTCCCTGCCAGAACAGATGGCTGGGATCAAAGTTCGCACCGATCATAGGGCCAACAGCCTCACGCAGACGCAGCAGCGTCTCGGGATTATAAACCATAAAGCCGGGGTGCATTTCAAAAGCAATCTTCTCAATGCCATGAGCTGCACAGAACTTAACCTTCTCTTTCCAATAAGGGATCAGAACCTCATCCCACTGCCACTGCAGGATCTCCAGATAATCCGGCGGCCATGCGCAGGTGACCCAGTTGGGATTGTGGCTATCCTTGCTGTCACCGGGACAGCCGGAGAAACCGATAATGGTCTTGACACCCAGCTTTTCTGCAAGCAGAACCGCATTATCAAAGTCCACATCATACATTTTTGCTGTTTCAGCATTGGGGTGAATGGGATTGCCATGGCAGCTCAGCGCAGACAAAGCAATATTGTGCTCCTTCAGCAGAGCTTTCAACTCCTCGATCTTCTCAGGATGAGCCAGGAAATCTGCTGCATCACAAAGAGCTTTTCCGGGATAACCGCCAACGCCCAATTCCATGCTGTCAACGCCCAAAGAGGACAAATAAGAGATTGCACCGGCAAGGCCAAGATTGTTCAATACCGGAGACATAACGGATAACTGCATAAGATACCTCCTGTTTTGTTGTTTTCCGATATTGATTATATACCAATTTCTTCATAAATGTCAAGTAACTGCAACGGAATCTCCGCCTAAAATCACCCAAAATCATCATTGACTTTTTGTCGCTTAGGCAATAAAATAATAGTGAATAATTATGACAAAAATCATAGGAAAATCTACCCTGGATTTTCCTGGCCAACAATGTAAAGGAGAATGTATTATGTACGATAAATTGTATCAGTTTGTTCTCGATAAAAAACACCATGCATTCCGCAAAGATTATCCCCAATACGATAATTTAGCTGAAGAGTACTGCGCACAGGGTCTATCCCCTATTGAGCGTATGACCCGGCGTTTTGAACTCCTTTCCAAACTAGAAACTCCGGTGCTGCTGGATGGAGAAAAAATCTGCTTCCTGCGTACTGTCAAGAAAATTCCCGATTGCTTTACCGAAGAAGAATGGAAGGAAATCAGAGGTAAGCATTATATTCACGAACTCGGCTACCTTTCCAACCTTTCCCCCAACTATGCAAAGGCCATTTCTCAGGGTCTACTTGCTTTAAGAGAAACTGCAGATACATACGGCCAGCGGATCATTGATGCCATCATCGACCTGTCTGACCGCTACTGTGACGAAGCTCAGCGCAAGGGTGATACTGAGCTTGCAGCTGTACTTAAGCGTGTTCCCCGCTACGGTGCAACCAGTTTCCGTGAAGCACTGCAGTTCTTCCGTATCCTGCATTTCAGCCTGTGGCTGGAGGGCAACTACCATAACACCGTTGGCAGATTTGACAAATATATGTATCCCTACCTGAAGGCGGATATGGAAAAGGGTGTGCTCACAAGGGAGTCTGCCCTGGATCTTGTTGTGGACTTTTTCCTGTCCTTCAACAAAGACAGCGACCTGTATGTTGGTGTTCAGCAGGGCGATAACGGCCAGAGCATGATGCTTGGCGGTGTGGACGCTGAAGGCAATGATGTGTTCAACCTGCTCTCTGAGCTGTGCCTGCTGGCCTCTGATAAGAACAAGATGATCGACCCGAAGATCAATCTTCGGGTGGATAAGAATACCCCCTTTGAGCGTTATGCTCTGGGCACTCAGCTGACCAAGGCCGGTCTTGGCTTCCCCCAGTATTCCAACGACGATCTGGTCATTCCCGCACTGGAGAAGCTGGGTTATTCCCATGAAGATGCCTCCGATTATACGGTTGCTGCCTGCTGGGAGTTCATCATTCCCGGTGTTGGTGCAGATGTGGCGAACATCGGCGCAATGTCTTACCCCAAGGCTGTTGATATTGCCCTGCACAACGATCTATTAAACTGCAAGGATTATGACAGTTTCTTCGCCTGCGTGCAGCGGGAGATCCAACTGGAATCTGACAGAATCTGTGCCGGAATTGAGAATCTGTGGTTCGTCCCCTCTCCTTTCATGAATATTCTCATGGACTGTAACATTTACGAGGGCGGAAAATATAATAACTTTGGCATCCACGGCACCGGCATTGCCACCGCTGCCGACTCTTTGGCCGCCATCAAAAAGTACATCTTCGAGGAGCAAAGCGTTTCCAAGGAAGAGCTGCTCGCTGCTGTGGATAACGATTTTGAGAATGCCCCTGAACTTCTGCACAAGCTGCGTTATATGGCTCCCAAGCTTGGCAATAATGACGACTTCGTTGACAGCATTGCTACGGAACTTCTAGATACCTTTGGCCACGCGCTCTCCGGCAAGGTCAACTGCCGCGGTGGTGTCTTCCGCGCCGGTACCGGCAGCGCCATGTACTACCTGTGGCACGCAAATGAAATCGGTGCATCTGCCGACGGACGCAGAAAAGGCGAAGCCTTTGGTACCAACTACTCCGTAAGCCTCCAGGCACAGGTCAAAGGCCCTGTTTCTGTTGTGGCATCCATGACCAAGCAGCACTTTGAAAACGCCATGAACGGCGGCCCTCTGACTCTTGAATTCCATCAGAGCATCTTTGCCGATCAAGATGGCATTGACAAGGTTGCCCTCCTTGTGAAGAACTTTATTGACCGCGGCGGTCACCAGCTGCAGCTAAATACTGTCAATCTGGACAGAATGCTGGATGCACAGAAGCACCCGGAAAATCATCGCCAGCTGGTGGTTCGTATCTGGGGTTGGAGCGCATACTTTGTGGAACTGGATAAAGAATATCAGGATCACGTGATCTCCAGACAGGCTTACAAGCTATGATCGGCACCATATTCGACATAAAAGAAATGGCCGTCCATGACGGCCCTGGCCTGCGCACGACAGTCTTTATGAAAGGCTGTCCCCTGCGCTGTATTTGGTGTCATAACCCGGAGGGACTAACTACTGCTCCGCAGCTGATGTATAAAGAAGCTCGGTGCAAAAAATGCGGACTTTGTTCTGCAAAATGTTCGCACCCTGAGTGCGCATCCTTTGGTAAATGCATCTATATGTGTCCGGAAAACTGTTTACAGATCTCAGGAAAATCCGTTGATTCTCAAGAGCTGGCAAGGGAGCTGCTTTCCAGCGCAGAGATCCTTGGGGATAGCTTTGGCGGATTTACCTTCTCCGGCGGTGAGCCTCTCGCCCAACCGGAATTTCTGCTTGAAATGCTCCATCTTTTGAAGGGTCATCATTTGTGCATTGAAACAAGCGGTTATGCTGACAAGGAAATTTTTCAGGAAGTTCTTTCGCATCTTGACTATGTGATGATGGACATCAAACTGGCAGACAGCGATCTGCATCAAAAATTCACCGGCGTACATAACGACAAGATCCTGGAAAACCTCCAAATTCTTCGGGAAAGCGGGCTCCCCTGCATAATCCGCACGCCGCTCATCCCAGGAATTACAGATACAAAAGAAAATCTTTCCGCTATTGAAAAACTGCTGGAAGGGATGGATCACGAACTTTTGCCCTATAACGATTTTGCTGAGGCAAAATACAAAATGCTGGATATCCCCTACCCCTATAAAGAATATCAAAACAGCCTTGGAGGAAATTAACATGGAAATCGCAACAAAAGATTTTCTGGAGCAACACGAAAAAGCGTGTGAAGCACACAAAGCACGTATTCGCAATGCCTCTGATAATCTCATCATTACCGGAAAAACCTACTATGTCAGCGCTGACGGCAACGACGATAACGACGGTCTTTCTCCGGAAACCTCCTGGCAAACTCTGCAACGCGCCAATATTGCCGAACTTAATGAGGGCGATGGTGTGTTATTCCGCAGAGGCGACCTGTTTCGGGGCGGCTTAGGCAGAAAGAAAAACGGCGTTACCTTTGGTGCTTATGGCACTGGCAATAAGCCTACATTCTATGGTTGGTTTAAGAACCTTGCAGACCCAAATCTTTGGGTAGAAGTGGATGCGGTACATCACATCTGGCGCATGACTGAGAAAATCAGCGATTGCGGAACTCTTGTTTTTAACGACGGCGAATTTCATAGCCGTAAACAGATCCCCTCTTATATCGGTGGCCAATTTGTCTGCAGAGACAATGAAAAGGAGCTATTCGATATGCGGTATCACATGGATCAGGATCTGGACATTTTTAACCGCGGTGACGAGATCCTTGACCTTGAACCCACAAAAGGCGAAGACTTCCCTGTACCGGAAATCATGGGCAGAGCAGATACCTGGCTTTATTTGCGCTGTGACAAAGGAAACCCCGGCAAGGTGTTCCGCAGCATTGAGCCTGTTGTCAGCCGCTCTGCCTTTATCTGCGGCGATAATTGCCGAGTGGATAATATCTGCATGAAATACTACGTCTTTGGCGTCAGAGCCGGTGGACAGATGGTACGGGGCCTGCGGGTTACCAACTGTGAAATCGGTTGGATCGGCGGCAACATCCAGCACTATCACGGCACGGACCCCAATTATCCCCAAGGTCGCCGCGGCACAGTTACCCGATTTGGTAATGCAGTGGAAATCTACGGCGGCTGCAAAGATTACGAAGTTTCCAATTGCTATATCTATCAGTCCTACGATGCCGGTATCACTCACCAGGTATCTACCAACGGCAAAAAGTACATTATAGAAAATGTCCGATATGCTGATAACCTGATCGAACACTGCGTATACGGCATTGAATACTTCCTTGACCAGAACTGTGGCCCGGACGAGAGCTATATGAAAAACATTGAAATGTGTGGTAATACTATCCGTTTCAGTGGTTACGGTTGGGGTCAGCAGCGGCACAACACCAATACCCCTGCACACATCAAAGGCTGGAGCTATACCAATACCGCCAGCGAATACAGCATCCATAATAACATCTTTGACCGAGCTGCATATCGCATGGTTCACCTAGTAGCCAAGGAAGCGTCTTCCCTGCCTGAAATGTACGAAAATACATACATTCAATACGAAGGAAATCCCCTTGGTCAGTATGGCGAAAACCTCATCTGCGAGCCGCCCATCCTGGTCTTTGACAAGGATGCGGAAATGACATTAACAAAAGATTTCTGTGAGAAGGAACACAAGGTCTATATCATTGAAAAGCAATAAGAAACTCCTGTGGAGGAATTAGAATGAGTGTAAAACGAATCGGTGTGCTTACCAGCGGCGGCGATGCTCCCGGCATGAATGCCTGTGTGCGTGCTGTTGTGAGAACCGCCATGTATCACGGTGTGGAATGTTACGGCATCCGCCGTGGCTACAATGGTCTTATTGCCGGCGATGTGATCAAGCTGGACGAAAAAAGTGTAGCACATACTATCAACCGCGGCGGAACTATCCTGTACACCGCCCGCAGCCAGGAATTTATGACGGAAGAGGGCCAGCAAAGAGCTGTTTCCACCTGTAAATTCCTTGGTTTGGATGGAATCGTCGCTATTGGCGGTGACGGCACATTCCGCGGTGCACGAGCCTTGTCAAAACACGGCATCAACGTAGTGGCCATACCCGCTACCATCGACAACGATATTTCCTGTACCAACTACAGCATTGGCTTTGATACTGCTGCCAACACTGCTATCGAGTGTATCGACAAACTCCGCGACACCATGCAATCCCACGAGCGTTGCTCCGTTGTGGAAGTTATGGGACGCAACGCAGGTTATCTGGCCCTGTATGTGGGTCTTGCCGTCGGTGCTACCGCTGTGCTTGTACCGGAAGAAGACATTGACTTTGAACAAGACGTGATCGAAAAGATCCGACGTGCAAGATTCAACGGCTTCACCCACTATATGATCGTGGTTGCCGAAGGTGCCGGCAGTGCTGCGGAAATCGCATCCCGAATCAAGGACGCACTGGATCTCGATCCTCGGGTCACAGTTCTTGGTCATATCCAGCGTGGCGGCATGCCCAGTGGACGCGACCGCGTCAATGCTACCAAAATGGGATACCTGGCAGTAGAGCTTCTCATGCAAGGAAAAACCAATCGTGTTGTCTGCACCCATGGGGGCAACTTCCTGGATGTTGACATTGACGAAGGTCTCTCCATGAAGCGCAGTATTCAAAATATGGAAGTAGATGTTTTGGCTGCAATGACCGGTAATTAAATATAAAACGCACCGGATATATCCGGTGCGTTTTTAATAAAAAAGTCTGCCGTTTTGAATCACTCGGCAGACTTTTTACGCTTTGGGATGACACTTTTCGTAAACAGATTTCAGTTTACTATTAATCATCTGAGTATATAACTGAGTAGAAGAAATATCGCTGTGACCCATAAGCTCCTGTACAGAACCAAGATCAGCACCGTTTTCCAACAGATGCACTGCAAAACTATGACGCAAGGTGTGAGGAGTAATCTCCTTATCAATATGCGCGGTATTTTGATAGTGCTTCAGGATCTTCCAGAAACCCTGACGGCTCATACGCACACCGCTAATATTAACAAACAAGGCAGTTTCGTCAGGATCAACGATCAAGCTGCCACGGGCAGCTGTCAGATAATTGGAAAGCGCCTTAAGAGCAGCAGGATACAGCGGAATGGATCTAGACTTTTTCGCGCCCGTGCAGCGAATCGTACCAAGTTCCAGATTGACATCATCCACATCCAAGTCAATAAGCTCTGTAACACGGATGCCGGTAGCATACATCACTTCCAGCATCGCCTTGTCACGAATACCCTTTGTATCAACACAGACAGGCTGAGCCAACAGAAGCTCAATTTCACGACCGGACAGAACATGAGGCAATTTTTTCTCTCCCCTGTCCACATGAATGTTTACCACGGGTGTAGACTCCAGAAAACCTGTAGAAACAGCGTATGTAAAGAAATTCTTCAAGCTGGCCAGATTCCGGGATACGGTTGCTGCGCTGCGTCCATCCTGCTGCAAATGCACCAGGTAATTGGAAATATTCAGTTGTGATGCATCAACTACATCCAAACCTGCCGTACCTTGCAGCCATTCCGCAAACTGCCGAATGTCACGCATGTAGGAAGCGATGGTGTTGGAAGATGCATTTTTTACCTTAGTCAGGTATTTTTCATAAGCACCAACTAAATCCAACATGAATACGCGAACCTTCCCTTAAAATTCTATCAGCGTCACCAAAAAAGGTGAAATGTAAAACAAGTCCAAAAAACCGGTAAGAGCAAAAACGACGGCTGATAATGCAAGATCCTTGCCTATCGGCTTACCGGCACCAGTTATGCAGCGAAGCATAAACCAGCAAAGAACGGGAAACGAGACCAAATCCGTAAATTGAAACAATAATCTGACAAGCCAGCTTCCCGAGCCAAAAGCATAAAAACAGCCCATTGCGCAAAAACCAAGCATTAAGGATTTGAGAAAACAGATCCCATACAACAGCTTGGGCCTGCCACAATGGATACAAACAACGCAAAGCAATAATGGAAGAAAAACAGTAACCACTGATCCCCCAACGGACATACTGCTGATCGCAGCCGATCGCATCAAATCACCATAAGATTGACTAAAATGTGCTGCAAGAAACGTACCGCACAATATGCCAATAAAGCAGCACAATGAAAGAAAAATCACAGGAGAACCTGCAAATATCTTTCCGGGAAACCTAATATGAAAACGTGATCTAAGCAACATGGCAACTCCTTCCGTATAAAAACAACGGTTCCGGAGTACAGCAAATGTCGCATATGAAATGTGCGCAAAGAGCCCATATAATCACATTGCATAAATACTATACTCCAAAACCCCTTATAATTCAAGACTTTTTGGGTATTTTTACGTTTTTTGTAGATTATGCCGATTTTTATGTCAACATCATTATGTAAACCAACGCAACCATACCTCCGCTTTCCTTTATCAAAATCAACAATAACTCCACATGTTGGGCCGACAAATATGAATGCGTACTAAATATTGTTTTTGCAAGTTTTCTTTCGTGTTTCTGCATATGGGTAAATATAATTTACCCGCCCTTATTTTTTGTGCAAATTAACGATACGCGCTTTTTTTGAATAAGGATTTTCGGCTTTTCCCTCCACTCATACCTGTAATTGCCACAGCCAGGCAACCACCAAGCACCACCAGTGCCGTGATCCCCATCCCCTCATATTGTCCACCAAAAAACAACGCAGTGATCCCCAAAAGCAGAATATAATAAGATGCGCCGGAAATCAGACTAACCTGCATTCTTAATCTTTTCACACGCTTTACAGAAACCAACGCCCCGCTGCAGGCACTCATCAGCAGCGTAAGTACGCATCCGTACCCAAGTGCATCCTGGGGGATGATTTGCTTATCCACCATATATGCCGTTAACGCTGCACCGATTATTGTGATTACAAAACTCACCAGCAAGCCGATCGCAACACCCACCGGCAAACTGCTGGCCGTATTTCTTTTAAACATCTTCTTCATATTTTTTCTCCCCTTTCACTATCATGCTATTACATGAAATATAAAAAAAGAACCGGGATGTCCATCCCGGTTCTTATGGAATTTAAATTATACAGACATCTGGGCAACAATCTTATCCAAAAGTTCTTTGGCAGCAATCTGGTCCTTACCAACCGCTGTGTAATAGAACTTAACCTTTGGCTCTGTGCCGGAGGGCCGTGCGATCACACTGCCGGACATGCCAAGTATCAATTCAAGCACATTGGATTTAGGCAAATGGATCTGCTTTGTGTCTCCTGTTGCAAGTTCAATTGCTGTGCGCGCCTGATAATCCCGAACTTCTGTAACAGCAGCACCGCCAATTGTCTTCGGCACATCATCCCGCAGTCTTTGCATCATCGCAGCAGCCTTCTGCATGGCATCAGCGCCGGTTAGTTCCACGCTCTGGACATGAGATAGGTAGAATCCATACCGGCCGTACAAGCCATCCAGAGCGCTGAGAATATTCTTTCCCTCAAGCTTCAAGGATGCGGCCATTTCGCAAACAAGCATGGAAGCAACCACAGCATCCTTATCCCGAGCATAAGTACCCTTCAGATAACCACAGCTCTCCTCAAAGCCAAAGACAAACCGGTTCTCCTGCCCGGCCTGCTCAAGCTCCAGGATCTCGCCGCCGATATACTTAAAACCGGTGAGCACATTCTTCATTGCAATGCCATAATGTTCTGCAATGCGATCAGCCAGAGGTGTGGAAACAATACTGCGCACGGCTTCAGCGCCCTCGGGCAGATCCCCCAAGGATTTACGGGCACGCAGAATATAATCCAGAAGCAAACAACCCAGCTCATTACCGGAAAGCTTCTTATAACCGTCTGCGCAGGGCACAGCGATAGCCACGCGGTCTGCATCGGGATCTGTACCCAAAATCAGATCGCAAGGAACTTTAGCTGCAACCTTATAGCTTTCATTCAGTGCAGCATCTGTTTCCGGATTGGGATACTCACAAGTCTTAAAGTCGCCGTCCGGATTTTCCTGGCAGGCAACCACGGTAACATTAGCACCCAGATCACCAAGAATGCGGCGCACAGGCTCATTGCCGGTACCGCAAAGAGGCGTATAGACAACATTTAGACCAGCTTCCTTAATTACCTCAGGGCGAACAGCTTCTGCAAGAACGGTCTTGTAGTAGGATTCCCACAACTCCTGACCGATATATCGAATACAGCCTTCCTCAAGATATGCGCTAAAAGACTTCTTCTCCGGTGCAAAATACGGAATGTTTGCAATCATTGCGGTAACAATAGCAGCAGGTTCATCAGTCATCTGGCATCCGTCTGGGCCATAGCATTTTACACCGTTATATTCACCTGCATTATGGCTGGCAGAGATCACAATACCGCAACCGCAGCCAAGCTGACGAACAGCATAACTAAGCATGGGTGTAGGAGCGAGGCGATCATACAAAAACACCTGAATTCCCTGCTCTGCAAATGCAACAGCGCAAACCTCAGCAAACAGCTGAGAATTATGCCGGGAATCATATCCAATAGCCGCCTTTTTCGGCAGATCTGTGCCGCTGAGCCACAACGCCATACCCTGGGCGGCCCTGCGAACAGTATATCGGTTCAACCGGTTGCTGCCGGCCCCCATAATACCACGCATACCGGCAGTACCAAACTGCAAATCACTGGAAAAACGGCTCTTAAGTTCTTCATCATCGTTCTTGATCCGGGCAAGCTCGCAATTAACATCCTCTGGTAAGCCCGCTTCACACCAAAAGTGGTAACGATCTAAATAATTCATAAATGTTCCTCCAATCCAAGAAAAAGCAGCTCAAACATTTGAGCTGCTTTCTTTGTTACTCATCCATGTCGTCCAAAAGGTCTGTATTCCGGTTTTCCTGAGCTTCCGTCAACGCACGGAACTTCACACGGGTGTCGCGCACCTCAGCAAGAGACTGTGCAATAGCCTCCTCTGTGCGGCGCAGAGCGTCATCCATGTAATCATTGCTTGCCTTACGCAGGGCAGCGATTTTGTTCTGCGTGTTGTTATACATCTCCTGGCACTGACGCTTGGCCTCCAGATAAATGGCCTCCTGGGCAACCAGGTCGTTAGCCTTTGCCTGCGCCTGGCGCACAATATTCTCAGCCTCGCGGCGTGCCTGGCCGATCAGTTCATTGCGGGATTCCACAATGGTGCGGGACTGCTTCAGCTCCGCAGGAAGCTGAGCAATGATCTCATCAAGCATATCCAGAACCTTGTCGCGCTCCAGAATGCACTTATCGGCACCCAAAGGCAGGGCCCGGGCATCCTGAATCATATCATACAGTACGCTGATGATACTTTCAACATGTTGCTCATTCATTTGTTTTTCCTCCTTGGCGCATGCTAAGCACACGATTTTTAAATTCCGGTATAATTTGCTCCGGCAAAAAGTCGCTGAGATCAACATCATAGCCACCCAGTTCCTTCACTGTGCTGGAGCTTAAATACATATACTGATGTTCCGCAGTAAGGAACATGGTGTCCAAACCGGGGTTGATCTTGCGGTTAATAAGAGCCATCTGAAATTCATTTTCAAAATCAGAACCGGCCCGAAGTCCCTTTAAGATCACACAACTGCCCTTGCTCTTGGCATAATCCGCCAGGAGGGCGTCAGAGCAATCCACCTCAACATTTGGAAGATCAGAAACCACGCGCGTGATCATATCCACGCGCTCCTGCTGGGTAAACATAGGATTTTTCCCGGAATTGACCATAACGCACACAATCAGCTTATCAAAGATCTTCGCTGCACGCTGAATGATATTTAAATGACCGCTTGTGATCGGGTCAAAACTACCGGGATAAATGGCGATTTTCATAGTACCCTTCCCTGCTCAATCTTTTCGGTAAAGTGTCAAAAATGTGTTTCCGTACTTATAATCCTTAGACCGGGTAAAGCCTGGAAGATCGTCAGGAAGCACCTTTCCAACAGGGCATTCCGAGACTATTATACCACCAGATTGTAAAATGTCAATTTCTGCAAGCATATTTAATGCATTTTCCATAAAAACTTCTGCATAAGGTGGGTCAAGAAACACCAAATCAAAGGTTTCCCGACAGGAACGAAGGTATTCCATGTAATCACTGCGCACAACCTTAGCCTGCTCCGTCATCCCAACTCTGCGTAAATTTTCCCGAATCAATTTGCAGGCATCCTCCTGAAAATCTGCAAAAACAGCACTGGATGCACCGCGGCTCAAAGCCTCAATGCCCAATTGACCGGTGCCGCCAAACAAATCAAGCACGCGCGCCCCGGGAATATCAAACTGAATAATGCTGAACATAGCTTCTTTCACTCTGTCAGCAGTGGGTCTTGTTTTTTGACCCTGTGGTGTTTTTAGCGCTATACCACGAGCCTTTCCCGAAATTACACGCATATATCTTTACTCCTGATCATTATGAAAATACTGATATACAGATGTTGCAGCATCGGCCGGTAACACCCTTGCAAGCTCCTGATAACTTGCCGCACGAATACCTGCAATAGAACGAAAAGTTTTCAACAGGTTCTGTTTTCTTTTCGGGCCAATGCCCGGAATTTTATCCAGTTCCGAGTAACGCAGGCGCTTGCTTCTAAGCTGTCGATGATAGGTAATGGCAAATCTATGCGTTTCCTCCTGAATGGAACCGATAAACGAGAACAGCGTCTGATTTCCATCAATAGAGATTTCCTCCCCCTGCGGAGTCACCAGCGCCCGCGTACGGTGTCTGTCATCTTTAACCATACCGAATACCGGTATCTGCAATTCAAGGTCACGGAGAACCTCCAGTGCCACATTGGCATGGGCGACGCCACCATCAATAAGCAAAAGATCCGGCGCAACATCAAAGCTCTTATCGCAATTTAGAAAATGCTGAAATCTTCGGGTAAGAACCTGGCGCATAGAACCATAGTCATCCTGTTCCGTCATATCCCGAATCTGAAACCGCTTATAATCGCCTTTCTTTGGTCTTCCATCAGAGAAAACTATCATACTTGCTACAATATCCGTACCGGAAATATTAGAAATATCGTAGGATTCTATCCTCTTAGGCGGCTGAATGCCCAATGTTTTTCCTAACACCTGCAATATCCCGGCAATTTTCTCATCCTTATCCGTGGCTCTGAACAGCTCTTCCTGTGCGTTGGTGTTCGCAAGTTCCACAAGTCGCAAATTATCTCCCCTCTGGGGAATCACAAATTTCGTACTATGCCCAAACTGCTGCATCAGCAGCTGAGAAAACAACGCAGAATCCTCAACGGCGAACGGAAGCAAAACGCGTTTAGGTGCTACACCTCTGCTTAGATAATACTGTTTAAGCAGGCCGGAAACCGCTTCAGCAGCATCATCCGGCACAGGGAATAGCTCATAATCCTTATCCAAAAGATTGCCGCCGGAATAATGCAGCACCGCAAAACACGATTTGGTCTCATTTGACGCAAATCCAACAACATCCGTATCAGCAAACGAACCGGCCGTTACCAATTGCTTTTGCCCCAAAGCCTCCACCGCCTTTAACCGGTCGCGCAGTAATGAGGCCTGTTCAAAATCCAAATCGTCCGCAGACTTAAGCATCTGCTCCCGAATATCAGCAGCCACCTGCTTATAATTTCCGGACAGCAATTGCCGTGCCTGCAGCATTCTTTCCCGGTATTCATCCCGAGATATCCCCTCTTGGCACCAGCCGGCGCACAGGTTCATGTGATAATTCAAGCACGGTCTATCTTTACCAACATCCCGCGGAAAGCGCTTGCTGCATTTGGGGAGCTTCAATGTTGACCCAATTGCCTCTATGACCGCAGATGTAACTCCCCTGCTGCCATACGGGCCAAAATACTCCGCTCCGTCATTTTGCACTCTGGTAACCATGGTGATCTGAGGATACGGATCTCTCATATCCAGGCGCAGATAAGGATACCCCTTATCATCTTTCAGCAGAATATTATATTTTGGCATGTGCCGTTTAATCAGTGAGCACTCCAAAACCAACGCTTCAAATTCTGACGCTGCCACGATCACATCCAGGCTATGAATCTTGCTGACCATGACTCTTGTTTTTGGAGAATGGGTAACCGTATCCACAAAATATTGACTGACACGATTTCTGAGTTTTTTCGCTTTGCCCACATAAATAACCTGGCCATCATTATTGCGCATAAGATATACCCCAGGCGCCATGGGGAGTGTCTTCGCTTTTTCCTTTAACTGTTCGTAAGTCATACCATCACCAAAAGAAAACCGCCTCAATGCAGAATTTCATCAGCATTGAGGCGGCAAATGAACAACGGAATATCAATAAACATCACGCTGGAGCAGTTCCTCCAGGGCGTTTACGGCCGCTTCAGCATCCGAACCGTCTGCAGACAGTGTAACCGTTGCACCGGTAACAACGCCAAGCGACATGATTCCCAAAAGGCTCTTTGCATTCATCTTGCGATTTTCGGATTCCAGCCAGATGGAAGATACATACTCATTCGCCTTCTGAACAAAGTATGTAGCCTGCCGGTTGTGCAGTCCGGATTCGCACTTGACTACAACTTCCTTATTGTACATTACATACACCCCTTACCGGCTTCGATGGGTTCGAAACCATTTACCATATTATGATAGCAAATTATCCGCAAAAGTCAACCCATAATAGAAATACTGGCAAATTCTTCAAACAATTTTACCGAAATTCCGCAATTGTGACGCCATCTTCACCCTCACCGTAAACGCCCAAACGGAAGCTTTTAACATGCTTATCCTTCTTAAGTTCCTGGTGTACAGCCTTACGCAAAACACCCGTACCCTTTCCGTGGATAATCCGTACAGAGGGAAGATTACTGCGCATTGCCTCGTCCATATAGCGCTGAAGCACGCATATAGCTTCCACAGCATCCATACCGCGAAGATCAACTTCAGAATTCATGTCCGCCATCTTCATTTCCCTGCCGGAATGAGCAGGTCTGCCCTTGGTCTGGTAAGGATTCTCAGTTTCCAGCAAATATACTTCATCCGCCTTGGCAGTCAGCTTCATAATTCCAGCCTGCAGAGAATATGTGCCGTCTTTGTTGACAGCAAGCACCGTCGCCTTAGTACCAAGCTTCAGCAGTTCCACCGTGTCTCCCACAAGCACCGCTCTGGTCGGCTCCGGACGAACCTTTTGCTGTTGACCGGCACGAATCTTACTTTGTGCATCGTTCAACGACTTTCGCAACTGCGCCTGCCGCTGATTCAATCCGGAAGTATCCGCGCTCTCTGTAAGCTGTTTACGCAAATTCTTTAGCTCCTGAGATGCGGCATTGGCGGCAAAGCGGGCGTCTTCGATAATACGCTCTGCTTCCCTTCTTGCCGATTCCATAGCCTTATCTTTTTCCTTTTGAAGCTGTGCCTGAAATGCCGCACTTTGCTGACGGATCTGCTCAGTTTCTCTCTTTAAGCGTTCTGCCTCAATCCGAGCGGATTCCATCTGCTGGCGCTGCTGCTCCAACTGAGAGAGTACATTTTCGAAATCTTTGTCGCTCTTGCCTACCAGATCGCCTGCTTCTTTCAGAATTTCTTCTGAAAGTCCCAGCTTGCGGGAAATGGCAAAAGCATTGGATTTTCCCGGAATACCAATAAGCAGCTTATAGGTCGGCTGCAGAGTCTCCACATCAAACTCACAGGATGCATTGATAACGCCCTCAGTCCGCATGGCATAAAGCTTTAGCTCCGCATAGTGCGTTGTGGCCGCAACGCTGCTGCCCATTTTCCTGCAAAATTCAATAAGCGCGATGGCAAGTGCCGCACCCTCAGCAGGATCCGTTCCAGCGCCCAGCTCGTCAAACAGAACCAACGTGCGGGAATCGCACTCCGCTACCACATCCACGATGGTTCGCATATGGCTGGAGAAAGTGGACAGACTTTGTGCAATGGACTGCTCATCTCCAATATCCGCAAGAACACGGTCAAAGGTCGATAAGGCGCTTCCATCTCCGGCAGGAATATGCAGGCCACACTCCGCCATAAGCGTAAGCAAACCCAGGGTCTTAAGGGTAACTGTCTTACCGCCTGTATTCGGGCCGGTAATGATCATGGTGTCAAAATCCTTGCCCAAATGCACAGAAATGGGCACCACAACCTTGGGATCGATCAGCGGATGCCGGGCATTACGAAGGGCGATCATGCCCTTATCGTTCATTTCGGGTGCCCATGCACACATACGGTATGCAAGCTTCGCCTTTGCAAAGATCACATCCAAGCGTATCAGCATCTTAACATCAAGATTGATTGCTTCCGCGTAACCGGCCGCTTCAGCAGAAAGTTCCGCCAAAATGCGCTCGATCTCTTTTTTCTCCCGGATCTCCAACTCACGCAGGGCATTGTTGGCATTCACCGCAGATGCAGGTTCAACGAAATAGGTAGAGCCGGTGGATGACATATCGTGGATCAAACCCGGAACATCCGCTTTATGTTCGCTCTTAACCGGAACAACATAGCGCCCCTGACGAATGGTGATGATCGGCTCACGCAGATACTTAGAATATGCAGGAGAGGAAATGATTTTTTGCAAGCCATCCCGAATCTTTGCGGCTTGGATCCGCATATGTCTGCGAATATCCGCCAATTCAGGACTGGCATTATCTGATATTTCCTCTTCAGTTAGAATCGCACCGAAAATTTTATCTTCTAAATACTTATTGGGGGTCAGTGCATTAAAAAGCGGATCGAGCACTGTTGCCGTATCGTCATCGGAAACATAGCCCTTTATATTCCGTGCGCAGCGAAGCACGCCCGCAATGTACAAAAGTTCCACAGGCTGCAGACTGCCACCACGGTCAGCACGCTCCAAGGACGCAGATACATCATGTACATCGCCAAAAACAGGATTTCCCTTACGACCGCAAAGATCGGACGCAGCCGTGGTTTCATCCAGCAAAGCACGCACATCATCAATATCGGTAACCGGCTTTAAGGCAAGACAAGCCGCCTTACCCTCAGCACTGCCGGCGCAATCCGCAAGCTGCTGCAGCACAGCGGAAAGCTCCAGCTTATGAATGGATTTTTCGTACAGTTCAGACATAGCAGTCTCCTAAACAAATAGGGATTTGTAAAAATCAAGCGCAGAAAAACCGCGCTCCAGCTGAGTGGTCAAATACGCCTCGGTCGCTTGTGACAGCTGCAGCAAATTCTCTTCCCCCAAGGAAAAAGCAAACAAACGCTTGGGGTCGCAAGAAACAATGTAGCGCATAGCCTCCAGCGTTCCCGGACTTACCGGAAACCGGATCGTTCCAAGAGCAAAGTGGCTGCAGGCAGCGCACTCCAATCGCCCTTCGGAAAGATCAAAAAGCTGTGCCTGCGCCGCGCCGCAGCTATGGCAACAGCCCAGATCCGGCATATATCCTGCAATACATGCAGCGCGCAGCTCAAATACCGACTTGACCTTTTCTTCCGGCGTCTTACCTTCAGACAGGGTGTGCAGGCAATTCAAAACCAGGCTTAAAAGTTCCGGGGTCGGTATATCTTCCTGGGAAAGAAGCTCTGCGGCCTGGGCAAAATATGTACCCAGCGCGAGCTTGGTAATCTCCCGCTGTACACCTTGAAACAGAGCGATTGACGTTGCTTCGTTAATGGTATACCGGCCAGCATTCTCAAAAAGCGTATAATTTCCGTATGCAAGGAGCTGACACGGAGCTGTCAAGGGACTGTTCTTTCGGCGAAGGCCTCTGGCCTTCGCCGTGATCTTACCATGATTCGGGGTCAGCAGAGTCAGCAGTGCATCGCGATCATTGTAGTCCGTTACCCGAAGCACCAAACCCTGTGTTGTCAGATACATACCCAGCCTCCGCCTTCAGCGCCTTGGCGTACATCACATAAGCCTCCGGCGCACCTGTTTCTAAAAATATTTGCCAATAGTCCGTCGCTTTCATGATCCATCCCTCCGTTCCTAGGATTGGCAGATGGATCAAACTTAACCATGGAAATTATTCTCGGTAGCCAAAATTCCGAACCAAGAAATCGCTGTCGCGCCAATTTTCCTTAACTTTTACCCATGTTGTCAGGAAAATTTTGGTGCCCATAAATTTCTCACAATCATTGCGCGCCATGGTAGAGATCTTCTTGAGCATAGCGCCCTGCTTGCCGATAATAATACCCTTATGGCTGGCCTTTTCGCAGAAGATCGTAGCATCAAGATCAATGATGCCGTCATCACGCTCAGAAAATTTCGTGATCTCCACCGCTGTGCCGTGGGGGATCTCCCGATCCAGACACCACAAAAGCTTCTCTCGAATGATTTCTGCCATAACCTGTCGTTCCGGCTGGTCTGTAGTAATATCATCCGGAAATAAAAAAGGACTTTCAACAGCATACTTACCGCATTCTTCCAGGAGCATTTCCACACCGTCACCGGTTTTTGCAGAAATCGGAATGATCGCTTGAAAATCACCCGCCTGGGCATAAGCGTCGATAACGGCTAGCAGATCTTCCTTGGCAACAGAATCGATCTTGTTGATC
>JAZSFE010000037.1:0-52713 GCA_045532105.1 Faecousia sp. | reverse complement strand
GCCACCTTTTTAATGGCGGGGCGGCTGCCTCAGCGTCCCTTGTCTCCCCTTTGGGAAGAATTAGAGCGCATGGGTTGCACCCTTACAAGACCCACAGAAAATTCCCTGCAGTGCAACGGGAAACTCCGGCCGGGCACATATACCATTGATGGCAGCGTTTCCAGTCAATTTATTACAGGACTTCTTTTTGCTCTTTCCCTATTAGATGGAAAAAGCAAACTGAAGATAACAGGGAACATTGAATCCGCCCCTTACATTGAAATGACCCGCAAGGCTATGGCTTTATTTGGCGCTGATCCGGACCATCCGGGAGCCCGTCCCTTCCACACTCCGGGACAAATAACCGTAGAGGGCGATTGGAGCAATGCCGCCTTTTTCCTTGCTGCTAATAGCATGGGAAGCTCTGTAAAAGTGGAAAATTTACGAGAAACCTCTGCCCAAGGCGACAAAGCCGTAGCAGAACTACTTCAACATTTGCAAACTGGCTGCCCCACAATTTGTGCCAAGGATATTCCGGATCTTGTGCCTATTTTGGCCGTGGTGGCAGGCGCACATCATGGCGCGCAATTTACAGACATCCGTCGTCTGCGGCTGAAGGAAACCGATCGGGTTGCCACCGTCTGTGCCATGATAAATGCACTTGGTGCAAAGGCAGAAGCCACAGATAACACCCTTTCCGTGACTCCGGGAACGTACGGCAGCTGCACCATCGATGCTGCCAATGACCACCGCATCGCCATGGCAGCCGCCATCGCCGCCACTGTCGCCACAGGGCCTGTGACCATACTGGGCGCGGAGGCCGTCAACAAATCCTATCCCAAATTTTGGGATGAATACAGCCGTTTAGGAGGGAAATTATGAGCAGTACCTACGGTGAACATCTGAAACTGTCCATCTTCGGTCAATCCCATGGCACAGCCATCGGCATGACGCTGGATAATATTCCGGCGGGTCTTCCCGTGGATATGAAAGAGCTGCAAAGCTTTTTGTCCCGCAGAGCGCCTGGGCAAAATGAATACTCTACTCCCAGAAAAGAAGCCGACGAAACAGAGTTCCTTTCCGGAATCGTAGACGGTTACACTTGTGGCGCGCCCATTGCTGCCATGATCCGTAATACCAATACCCGCTCCGGTGATTACGAACAGCTTAAGGACATCCCCCGTCCCGGCCATGCAGATTTTGCCGCCCAAATGAAATATGGCGGCTACCAGGATGTTGCCGGAGGCGGCCATTTCTCCGGCCGGCTCACCGCGCCTCTTTGCATTGCCGGTGGCCTTTGCCTGCAATGGCTTGCCCAGCAGGGCATCCAAATCCGGGCGCATCTGGCAAGCGTTTCCCATATTCAGGACGAGACCCCTGACCCCTGCGCACCCGACCTGTCCTCCATCGGCACAAAGTTCCCTGTAGTGAACGAAAAAGCAGGCGAAAAAATGCGCGAGGCCATCGCATTGGCCCACGCTCAGGGTGATAGCCTTGGCGGCATCATCGAATGCTTTATCACAGGCCTGCCCGCAGGGATCGGCGATCCCATGTTCGGTGGAATGGAGGGCCGTATCGCTCAAATCATTTACGGCATTCCTGCCATTAAAGGCGTAGAATTTGGTGCAGGTTTTGCCTGCAGCCGCATGACCGGCAGCGAACACAACGATGCTTTCTGTATAGAAAATGCCGCTGTCCGCACCGCTAGCAACAATGCAGGCGGCATCTTAGGAGGAATTACCACCGGCATGCCCCTTATTTTTAGAGCGGCAGTAAAGCCCACCCCGTCCATTGCCGCCAAGCAGCAAAGCGTCAGCCTTTCCTCCCAGGAGGAAGTGAGCCTGCAGGTCACCGGCCGCCATGATCCCTGTATTGCCCCCCGGGCAGTGCCTGTCATAGAAGCCGCCGCTGCTATTGCAGTCTATGATGCCATCCTTTGTAAAAGATAACGGGAGGAAAACTATGGATATTTCTGAGTATCGCAGTGAGATCGACCATATTGATGACGAGCTGGTCTCTCTGTTCACCAAGCGTATGGACGTTGCCGCCAAGATCGCGGATTATAAAAAGGAAAATAAACTTCCCATTTTTGTCCCCGCCCGGGAACGGGAAAAGCTGCTGGATGTTGCCCAAAAGGCCGGCCCGGATATGGCAAACTATACCCGTGTGCTGTATTCCATGCTGTTCGAGCTGAGCCGCAGCTACCAAAGCAAGCGTACCAGCGCTCTGCCGCCCCTGTACGAGCAGATCACCAAGGCCATTGAATCCACACCCCAGCTTTTCCCCCAGCAGGCTATGGTGGCCTGTCAGGGCGTAGAAGGCGCTTTTTCCCAAATCGCCTGTGAAAAGATGTTCAAGTCCCCCATGATCATGTACTTCAAAAACTTTGAGGGCGTTTTCTCTGCCATCGACAAGGGCCTTTGCCAGTACGGCATCCTGCCCATTGAAAATTCCACTGCCGGCAGCGTAAAAAAAGTCTACGACCTGATGATCCAGCACAATTTCTCCATCGTGCGCAGCTTCCGGCTGAAGATCGACCACAATCTGCTGGCCAATGCCGGTGCAACGGTGGATTCCATTCGGGAAATCTACTCCCACGAGCAGGCGATCAATCAGTGTAGTGAATACTTATCCACCTTAAACGGTGTAAAGATCATTCCCGTGGAAAACACTGCAGTGGCAGCGGAGATGGTGGCAAGCTCCGGCCGCACCGATGTGGCGGCCTTGTCCAGCCGCAACTGCGCAGAGCTTTACGGATTAAATTGCCTTGCCCCCTCCATTCAGGATAAGGGCAATAACCACACCCGGTTTATTTGCATCAGCAAAAACATGGAGATCTACCCCGGTGCAGACAAGACCAGCATTATGATGATCCTCAACCACCGCCCCGGCGCACTTTACAAAGTGCTTGCCCGGCTGTATGTCCTTGGAATCAATGTGACGAAGCTGGAATCCCGTCCCCTGCCCGACCGGGACTTTGAGTTTATGTTCTACTTTGACTTGGATACTTCCATCTATTCTGAGGAATTTGTGCAGCTTATGTGCGAGTTGGACGACTTGTGCGAAGAATTTAAGTATTTGGGAAGCTTCAGTGAGGTAGTGTAAATGAAATGCGGCTTATTGGGCCAGACCCTTGGTCACAGCTATTCGCCCCAAATCCACGCATCCTTGGGCGACTACTCCTATGAGCTGTTTGAAAAACAGCTGGATGAACTGGAGAATTTTCTGAGATGCGGCGATTTCCACGGCCTAAATGTGACCATCCCCTATAAAAAAGCAGTGATCCCATACTGCGCAGAGCTCTCCCCCACCGCAGCTGCTCTTGGCGCAGTGAACACCATTGTGCGCCGCAATGACGGCACGCTCATTGGCCACAATACCGATCACTTTGGTTTTGAGACAATGTTAAAACACTCTAAACTCAATGTGTTTGGCAAAAAAGTGCTTGTGTTAGGCAGTGGCGGCGCGTCCAATACCGCAGTTGCCGTCCTCACCCACGCCGGTGCTGATGTGATCGTGGTCTCCCGCAATGGCGAAAATCACTACGGCAATCTGCACCTACATAAAGATGCCGCAGTCATTGTCAACTGCACGCCCGTGGGTATGTATCCCAATACCGGAACAAGCCCTATTGATCTGGACCTCTTCCCCAAATTGGAAGGTGTACTGGATTTGATCTATAATCCTGCGCGCACCAAGCTGCTGTTAGACGCCCAGGCCAAAGGCCTCACCGCTTGCAACGGCCTGCTGATGCTGGTGGCGCAAGCCAAGGAAAGTGCCGAGTGGTTTTTGGATAAAAAACTATCGGATGACCTGCTCGCATCCGTGTATCAAGGCCTGAAACGGCAGATGGAAAACATTGTGCTCATCGGTATGCCCGGCAGCGGCAAGTCAACCGTGGGTAAGCTCCTTGCCGAAAAAACCGGCAAGCAATTTGTAGATGCCGACTCCGTTTTGGAAAAGACCGCCGGAAAAACCATTCCGGAAATTTTCAAAGCAGAAGGCGAAGCTTACTTCCGCGCACTGGAATCCACGGTTTTGAAAGATTTGGGCAAGCGCTCCGGTACCATCATCGCTACCGGTGGCGGTTGTGTTACCAAAGAGGAAAACTACGCTTCCTTACACCAAAACGGCAAGGTCATTTGGCTGACCAGAGATGTAGCGAAACTCCCCACTAAGGGCAGACCCCTGTCACAAACCACAGATCTTTCTAAGATGTACGAGATCCGCAAACCCCTGTACACCCGGTTTGCAAACTGCGTAGTTTCCAATGAGAAAGCTGTAGAAGATACTGCAAACGCAATCCTAAAATTATGGGAGGAACTTCCATGAAAATTATGGTGATCAACGGCCCCAATATCAACATGATCGGCATTCGGGAACCCGGCATTTACGGGAAACAGACCTTTTCCGATCTATTGGAACTGATTGAAAAAACCGCCCGGGAGGAAAACCTTACCGTCGAGCAGTTTCAATCCAATCACGAAGGGGATATTGTGGATAAAATTCAAACCTGCCACGGAAAATTTGACGGCATCGTCATCAATCCTGCCGCCTATACCCACACCTCGGTGGCGATCCTTGATGCGCTGAAAGCAGTTTCCATTCCTGCAGTGGAAGTGCATATCTCCCAAGTCAGCGAGCGGGAAGCTTTTCGGCAAATCTCCTATCCCGGAATGTACTGCGAAAAAACCATTCAGGGCCAGGGTCTTGACGGCTACCGTCAAGCGATCTTATATCTGAAAGAAAAATACGGATAATAAAAAACGCTCCCGACTCTCGTCGGGAGCATTTTGTTACAGGGCAGGTTTGCCCAAATATTTTTCCAATGCAGCAATACGCAGGCAAGTGCAGAACACATGCATGGCTTTCTCCAATTCCTCAATAGGAGGAAGACTGGGGGCGATACGGATCATAGAATCTAATGGATCCACACCGTAAGGATAGGTGGCACCGGCCTCTGTAAGCACCACACCGGCCCGCTTGCAAAGCTCCAGCGTTCTTCTTGCCGTGCCGGGCATAGCCGCCACGCAAACGAAATAACCGCCATTGGGATGATGCCAGTGAGCAATACCCTTGTTGGTCAGCTGTGCGCGCAGCATTTTCAGCACCATCTCAAATTTAGGTGCCATGATCGTTCCGTGCCGCTTCATCAATTCCAAGGTATGCGCCTTATCCTTCAGATAGCGCACATGACGCAGCTGGTTGACCTTATCGTAAGAAATGGTCTGCACACCAATAAGCTTCAAATGATAGGCAATGTTCTCCTCAGAGCAGGCCATAACAGAAATTCCTGCACCGGGAAATGTGATCTTGGATGTCGAAGCAAATTCATAAGGCATATTGGGCCTGCCCGCCTCCGCACAGGCGGAGATAATATCCGGGAACGGCTCAAATTCGCCGGTAAATTCATGGATACAATATGCATTGTCCCACATGATTACAAAATCAGGTGCGGCAGGCTTCAGGTTTACAAAGCGCTCAAAGGTCTCTTGAGAATAGGTATACCCCTGGGGGTTGGAAAACTTGGGTACGCACCAAATGCCCTTAACCTCAGGATCATTTACGAGCTCCTCTACTTCATCCATATCCGGTCCGTCAGGAGTCATGGTCACTGCGATCAGCTCAAATCCAAAAAGCTCCGTGATCTTAAAATGCCGGTCATAGCCGGGAGAGGGGCAAAGAAACTTTACCCGATCTTCTTTACACCAGGGTCTGGGGCTGTCCGGCAGGCCATGGGTATACGCACGGGCAATCAGATCGTGCATAAGAGTCAGGCTGGCATTGCCGCCCACAAACGTCTGAGAAGGCTTACATCCAAGAACATCCGCCCAATATTCTCTTGCGCAAGGGAGTCCTGCCAATTCACCGTAATTACGACTGTCCAATCCGTCAACCTGGCACTGCTCCGGTTCTGTCAGCACAGTTAAAATATCACTGACCAGATCGACCTGCTGTTTGCTGGGCTTTCCCCGAGACATATCCAGTTTCAAATTCTCAGCCTTAAGATCAGCATAACGGGCCAGCAGTTTTTCCTGTTCTTCCAGGAGTTCTTCCCTTGTTCTGCAAGAATAGGTTGCCATTTCTATCATCCTTTCCTTCAAGAAGCCGTCATATTGGGCTTATTATATGCCATCGCCCCAAAAAATGCAAGACGAATATGGCAAAAATTTCATTTTTCTGATATTTTTTCTCATTTTATCCCCATTGCACAAAACTCTCCTGGAATTCCTGAGAAATTCATATAAATTCACCCTTGCTTTTTCATGCGCAATCACATAAAATTTATTATGTATGAGTGTATGTTAAAGATATTTTTCCCCATGCACCATCATATTCCCACCGGAAAGGATGCGCCATTATGAGTGAACGAATCAATGTTCCCGAAATTTTCGGCACAGATGTTTTTAACGACGCCACCATGAAAGAGCGTTTGAATGACCAAACCTATCTTGCTTGGAAGCGTTGTATCAATACAGGCACTCCCCTACCTTTGGATGTGGCAAATGAAATTGCCGAGGCCATGAAGATTTGGGCTATCGACAAAGGTGCGACCCACTATACCCACTGGTTCCAACCCATGACCGGCATCACTGCCGAAAAGCACGACTCCTTTATTACCCCCACCGGTGACGGCAATGTCATCATGGAGTTTTCCGGCAAGGAACTGGTTCGGGGCGAGCCGGATGCCAGCTCCTTCCCCAACGGCGGTCTGCGCACCACTTTTGAAGCCCGCGGCTATACCGCATGGGACCCTACCTCCTTTGCCTTTGTCCGTGACGGCAGCCTGTACATACCCACCTGTTTCTTCTCCTATAACGGAGAATCCTTAGATCAAAAAACCCCCTTGCTGCGTTCTCTGGAGGAGGTCTCCCGAGAGGCACTGCGCATCCTGCGCCTGTTTGGTGACACTGAGACCCAGCGTGTCATCTCCTCTGTGGGCGCAGAGCAGGAGTATTTCATCATCCCCCGATCCATGTATGCCCAACGAGAAGACCTGCGTCTGACCGGCCGTACCCTTTTCGGCGCACGTCCTCCCAAGGGGCAGGAAATGGATGATCACTATTTCGGCACCATCCGCACCCGGATCTCCGGCTTTATGAAAGATCTGGACGAACAGCTCTGGCGTTTGGGTGTTCTCTCTAAAACCAAGCACAACGAGGCCGCGCCCTGCCAGCACGAAATGGCGCCCATTTACTCCGATGCCACCAACGCCTGCGATGCCAACCAGCTGGTCATGTCCATCATGAAAAAATGTGCAGCTAAGCACGATCTTGTATGCCTGCTGCACGAAAAGCCTTTTGAGGGTGTCAACGGTTCCGGCAAACACAACAACTGGAGCTTGAGCACGGATTCCGGCAAGAACCTGTTCAAGCCCGGTCAAACACCCAGTCAGAACGCCCAGTTCCTGGTTTTCCTGGCCGCCTTCATCCAAGGCATTGACGAATATCAGGATTTCCTGCGCTGCTCTGTGGCCTCTGCGGGCAACGATCACCGCCTAGGCGGCAACGAAGCACCTCCGGCCATTGTTTCCATCTTCCTGGGCGACGAGCTGAATGCAGTCGTGCGTTCCATCATCGACGGCACCAACTACCAGGATCCCGAAAAGAGTATTATGCGTGTGGGTGTTGACGTGATGCCCGCCATTCCCAAGGACACTACCGACCGTAACCGTACCAGTCCTTTGGCCTTCACCGGCAATAAGTTTGAGTTCCGTATGCTTGGCTCTTCCCAATCTGTGGCTGAGCCGAACATCGCCTTGAACACCATTATGGCAGAAGAGCTGCGAAAATTTGCTGACGCTCTTGAAAAAGCAGAGGATTTCGAGCATGCGCTGCACGAACTGGTGTGTAAAGCCTTTACCGACCATCAACGCATTATCTTTGACGGCAACGGTTACTCTGAAGAGTGGGCAGCCGAGGCCGAAAAGCGAGGCTTAAGCAACCTGCGCTCCACTGCCGAGGCACTCCCCACCTACCTGTCTGAAAAAAATATCCGCCTTGTAACTGAACACGGCATCTTCACAGAAGCAGAATTCCGCGCCCGCTATGAGATCCATCTGGAATCCTACTGCAAGCTTATCAATATCGAGGCACGCACCAGTGTTGATATGGTGATGCAGCAGATTCTTCCTGCGGCATTGCATTACAGCTCTGATCTTGCAAAGACCATCAGTCGCAAAGAAGGTATTGGCGTATACGCACAAGGAGAAAGATCGTTGCTGCTTCGTCTTTCCACCCACACAGATTCTCTGTATGTCAAGTGTGAAACCTTGCGAAAGCATTTGCAAAAAGTACCGCACAGCAGCAATCAGGCTGCGGCAGACTATTTCCGCAACACCATCTTGCAGGATATGCAATCCCTGCGTGCTGATGCAGATGCTCTGGAACAGCTGACAGACAAATCTTACTGGCCTTATCCCACCTACTCGGACATTCTGTTCTATTAAAAGACAATACAAAAAGGTGTGCCTTTCGGCACACCTTTTTTGTTACTGAATTTCATTCAGCGGCTTGATATATTGCTCTCTGCGACGCTCCCACTCAGCGCGGTATGCCGCATCGTTGCCCGCATGGATCTCCTTCAGATAATCATAATGATTATGCAAAATAGAGGCATTCTTTCGGGCCATCATCATCACCGCAATGGAAGAGCACTGGTCAGAGGCTCTCTCCAAATAGGTCAGCACTTCCATAAATACCAAGCCGGAACCAATGGAACAAACACCGTTCTTCAGTCGCTTGGTATGACGGTCCTTCAAAATCATAACCATATCGTCAATGACCTCTTCCAAAGGCTCAATGCTCTTGACCAGGTCATTGTTATTGGTCTCAAACGCTTTTACAGTAATATCCAGGATCTCATCCACCGCTGCGGTAATGATCTTCAGTTCTGCCTTAGCAGTATCCGAAAACTCTGTCTTTTCGCTCCACAGCTTCTGGCCCAACTCTTCCAAATTCGTGGCATAGTCGCCTACACGCTCGAAATTAGGAACGGTCTGCATAAGCATGTCCATCTGCCGGTTGTCGTTATCCGTTTCTACATGCTTGCTGAGGCCAATAAAGAATCTGTCCGAAGTATCTGCAAACTGATCAAGACAGGTCTCGTCCTCATCGATCTGCGGTGCCAACTTCTCATCGTAGCTAAAGAGCTGGCTGCAACCCCGTGCAAAATTCTTCTTTGCCAGTGCACCCATGGCAGCAACAGCCTTGGTCGCCTCTGCCACAGCAACAGCGGGAGAAATATAAAGTTTTTCGTCCAGCGTCAGCAGTTCCGGATGTGCCGGCAATGCTTGCTGATCGTCCTTGACGATCTTGGTGGAAAGCTTAACCAACAAGCCGGAGAACGGGATCAGTACGATCGCAGTGATCAGATTGAACAGTGTCTGGAAATTTGCAATTCCGCCACTGTCGATATTGGCTGCCCAAAATTCAGCGCCAAAGGCATTCAGCCTCTGCAAAACGGTCATCACAACGATGAACAGCACTGTACCAATGGTATTAAATGCAATATGTACAATACCGGTCCGCTTGGCATCCTTACTGGAACCAATAGAACATACCAGCGCCGTAGTCACACAGGTACCAAGGTTAATACCCATGATCACCGGGTATGCCATAGCGAAGTTAAAGGTAACCGTCGGATCATTGGCCGCCACCTGCGCCACAGTCTGCACCATACCCACGGTAGCAGAAGAACTCTGCACGATGACCGTCAGCACCAAGCCAAGCAAAATACCAAGCAAAGGATTGGTCAGCACACCAAGAAATGCAGTAAATGCCTCCGTGCCGATCAACGGCTTCACACCGTCAGTCATCAAATTTAAGCCAATAAACAGAACGCCAAAGCCAATGAAAATATCACCAATGGTCTTTGCTTTCTTGCTCTTGATGAACATAACAAGGATAATGCCTGCCACCAAAGCAATGGGCGCCAGCGTATCCGTATCAAACAGCCACAAGAACCAGTTGTCGCCGGCATCAATCGCACCAAGCCGAATGATCTGTGCGGTCACTGTGGTGCCGATATTTGCACCCATAACAATGGACGTGGCCTGCTTCAAATTCAGAACGCCTGCGCCAATCAACGCCACAGTCAGCACGATGGTTGCCGTAGAGCTTTGAATCACTGCTGTAACCAGAGCGCCTGTCACCACACCCATGATAACATTTCCGGTGACCTTTTCCAGTATGCGTTTCAATGCATCACCGGAGCTGTTCTTCAGGCCGTCGCCCATGACCTCGATTCCATAAAGGAACATGGCCAAGCCACCCAACAGCATAATAATAGCACTTGCTATTGCCATATATTTCTCCTATTTATATATTTTTATAGTATTACACACTTCAACAAATATCATTATAAAGAAAAACCTACCGCTTGTATACTGGCATTTTCCATAAAATTACAAGCGTACAAGAGTATTTTTCTTTACTTTCCCGTAGAACCGAAGCCGCCGGCACCCCGGTCCGTGGCATCCAGCTCGTCCACCTCTACATAAGCAGGTGTCAGCACCGGTGTAATGACCAGCTGGGCGACCCGCTCACCATGCTCGATCCTTTGAACCTCTTTTCCGTGGTTGAGCAACACTACGCGGATCTCTCCCCGGTAATCACTATCGATCACGCCCACCTTGTTGGCAGGAGCAAGACCGCGTTTTACACCCAGACTACTCCGGGCATAGATCAAGCCGGCACAACCTTTCGGAACTTCCAGCGCAACACCTGTAGGAATCCAAGCCGTATCACCGGGCGCAATGCTCACCGGTTCATCCAGGCAGGCATACAAGTCTGCGCCTGCTGCCTCCAAGCTGCCATAGGTCGGCAGAATCGCCTTGGGAGATAATTTTTTAACCGCAATATTACCCATTTTACGACCTCATTTCATTGATACGTTCCCAAATTTCTTCCATTATAGCATACCTTTCCTTGTAATTCCACCATTTTTTACAGCAAAAGGACGCAGATAGGGCAACACTCCGTAAGGAAGTATTGGTTTTGAACGACCCCTTTTCCGCTCAACTGCACAAAAAATTCCCGAAATGCGTCAGCATTCCGGGAATTTTGTTATTTGTTAATCAAAAAAGTTTCCACTTCAAAACTGCAAAGCACCTGAAAAGAGCGGAGATTTTTGCAAGCCAAGGCAAAAAGCGCAGAAATACTTGGTGTATTTCGAGCATTTTTAACGCTGGGTAGCGGAAATAAACGCTTTTTTCAGGCATTACTTCCTTATGGAGTGTTGCCCTGAGCTGCGTCCTTTTCCTCATTTTTTCAGTTCTTCCAGGGCAACTCTTGCAGCATCCTGCTCCGCGCGCTTTTTGCTGGTGCCTACACCGCGGCCAATCACCGCGCCGTTCAGCGTCAGTTCCACCAGAAACTGCTTGTCGTGATCCGGGCCGGACTCACCGATCAAAGTATATACCAATACCTGGTCCCGTTTCTGCTGCACAAACTCCTGCAGCATGGTTTTGTAATCCATATTGTTCAGTTTGCTTACCGGTATATCCGTAAGCACAAAGGCATTTACAAAAGCTCTTGCCGCATCCATGCCACCATCCAGATAGCAGGCAGCGATCACAGACTCTAAAGCGTCTGCCAAAATTGAGTCTCGCTTTCTTCCGCCATTCTGCTCCTCACCTTTGCCAAGAAGCAGATGCTTTCCCAGATCAATTCGTGCAGCTACCTTTGCCAGTGCCTTTTCGCACACCATATCCGCCCGCATGCGTGTCAACTCACCCTCAAGGCGATCCGGAAAATTTCCGTAAAGATATTCCGCTACCAGCATGCCCAAGACACTATCGCCCAAAAATTCCAACCGTTCATTGCTTTTCAGGCTGTCATGCCAACGCTCGTTTGCGTAAGAGGAGTGCGTTAGCGCATTTTGCAAAACGGATATATTGTGAAACCGGTAACCGATTGCGGTTTCCAAATCCTTGATCATTCTTCTGTCTCCTTCGCTTCAGCCAGCTTCAAAAGACCTTGCTCCAATTCTGCAGAGGTATCTGTAGACGCAGCACTTTGCGCTTGGCGCAAAGCGTTAAAAAACGCCAGAGAGTCCGACGCGCCATGCGCCTTGATCACCGGCTTGCGGATTCCCAAAAATTCCGTTCCGCCGATGGTTCTGTAGTCCAAAAGACCCATGACCTCATCCACGCCCTTTTTGCAAAGCAAATAACCAATCTTAGAGAAAATATTGCGTTTGAAGATCTTATGCTTCATCAGGCTGCCCATAAACATGGCCGTGCCCTCAATGGTTTTCAGCAACACATTGCCGGAAAAACCGTCACACACCACCACATCCACAGCGCCAAGAGGCACATCTCTTGCCTCCACATTACCCACAAAATTCAAAAGACCCTTTTCTCCAGCATTCTTAAGCAGAGCATAGGCTTCTTTATGCATAGCCGTTCCCTTGGAATCCTCCGTGCCAATATTCAAAAGACCCACCTTGGGATTTTCGATGCCATAGGCTTTCTTTGCGTGCAAAGATCCCATAAGACCGAACTGTAGCAAAAATTCCGGCGTACACTCTGCATTGGCACCACAGTCCAGCATGACTGTCTTACCGCCCAACTTATTGGGCATGGCAGGACCCATGGCTGCCCGGCGAATACCCTTGACCCGTTTCACGATCAGGGTCGCTCCGGTGAGCAGCGCGCCGGTAGATCCGGCAGACACAAAGGCATCTCCCTGGCCGTCAGCCAGCATTTTCAGGCCAATGACCATGGAGGAATTTTTCCGCTTGTGGATAATACTGGCAGGATCATCGTGCATATCCACCACATCGTCTGCATTGGCAATCTCAATACCGTCGGGCAGATCTGCAATTCCGGCATTCCTAAGCACCGCAAGGATCTCCTCGCCCCGGCCTACCAATGTCGTCTTAATGCCGCAATTCGCAGCAGCAACAGCACCCAATACCGGTGCCTGTGGGGCATTGTCGCCTCCCATTGCATCCAAAATGATCTTCATTGATGAATCCCCTCGTCTTTCTATATTCCCCGAGCCAAAAGCGCATCGATCACGTCCAGAGAGCGATTGGCAATAGCCAAATTCTTCTCCGCTTTTTTACGGATTCTCTGCTCTAAAGGCGCAATAATGCTGAAATTCACATTCATGGGTTGGAAATTCTCCACCGTTGCGTCGCTTATGTACAGTCCCAACGCACCGATGGCTGTAGTCTTGGGAAAATCAGGAAGCTCCCTGCCCTGCACTTTTGCCGCCATAGCAACAGCTGCCAAAAATCCCGATGCTGCACTTTCCACATAACCTTCAACACCGGTCATCTGCCCGGCAAAAGCTACCAAAGGATCTCTGCGGTCAGCATAATACCGGTCAAGAAGTCTGGGACTTTGTAAAAATGTATTGCGGTGCATAACACCGTAACGCACAAATTCCGCGTTAGCAAGAGCCGGGATCATGGAAAATACCCGCTTCTGCTCACCGAATTTCAAATGGGTCTGGAAACCCACCAAATTAAAAATCGTCTTTTCCGCATTGTCCTGTCGCAGCTGCACCACAGCATAAGGTTCTTTTCCTGTGCGAGGGTCAGTCAGTCCCACAGGCTTCAGCGGCCCGTATCGGAGGGTATCTACGCCGCGGCGGGCCATGACCTCCACCGGCATACAGCCTTCAAACACATTTTTATCCTCAAAGCCATGAACTTCTGCTTCTTCTGCGGCGATCAGTTCCCGCACAAAGGCCTCATACTGCTCCTTATCCATGGCGCAGTTGATATAGTCCGGTGTACCCCGATCATAACGGCTCTGCCACCAGGCAAGGTTCATATCAATGGACTCTGCTGTAACCAACGGGGCAGCCGCATCAAAAAAGTGCAGATAATCGCTTCCAAAATACTCACCAATGGCATCAGACAGAGCATCCGATGTCAGCGGGCCTGTGGCAATGATCACCGGACCTTCCGGCACCTGGGTGACTTCCCGGGAGGTGACGGTAATATTAGGATGAGCCATTAACTTTTCTGTAACCAGCTTGGCAAAACCCACCCGGTCCACAGCAAGACAGCCGCCGGCTTCCACCCGCGTCTGCTCTGCGCAGGACAAGATCAAACTACCGCACCGACGCAATTCCTCTTTCAGCAGACCAACTGCATTCTCCAGCCGGTCTCCCCTTAAAGAATTGGAGCATACCAACTCTGCAAAATGGTCACTATGGTGCGCCGGGGACTTCTTTTCCGGTTTCATTTCAATCAGCTCAACAGAGATTCCCCGCTGAGCCAGCTGCCAGGCAGCTTCTGAGCCGGCAAGGCCGGCACCTATGACTTTTACCTTGGTCATTTTTTGGTTTCCTTTGCTTTGTCGGCAGATTTCTTTGCAGGCTTCTTCTTATCTGCTTCCTCTCCCTCGGGCTTTTTATAATACCCTCTTTTGTCTTCAGGCAGGAAATGGGAGCATTTTTCATTGATACAGAAAGGCTTCATGCGGCCACGTCCGGATTTCTTAAACAGAGTCTGCCCACATTCCGGGCAATCCAGTTCCGTGGGTACATCCCAACTCATAAAACCACATTCCGTTCCCTTTTCACAGGCATAGTAGGCATATCCACGCTTAGACTTGCGCTTAAGAATGGTGCTGCCGCATTTGGGGCAGCGGCCGGGCATTTTCTCCACCAAGGGTTTGGTGTTCTTACACTCGGGCCAACCGGGACAGGCAAGGAATTTGCCGAATCTGCCCACTTTAATGACCATTTTTCTTCCGCAGACATCGCAAATTTCCTCTGTCTCCTCTTCGGGCACCTTCAAACGGGTACCCTCCAAAGCGGCTTCTGCAGCCACCATTTCCTCATGGAAACCGGCATAAAACTCCGCCAACAGCTCTTTCCAGTTCTGCGTTCCCGCTTCCACCGCATCCAGCTGGTTCTCCATGCCGGCAGTAAACTCCACGTCAATGATATCGTTAAAACGCTCCATCATCAAGCTGTTCACAACCTCGCCCAAGGCCGTAGGTGCCAAACGCTTGTCTGCCTTCAGCACATACTCCCGGTCCTGGATGGTGGATACAATGGATGCATAAGTTGAGGGGCGACCGACGCCCTTTTCTTCCATAGCCTTAACCAGCGTTGCCTCGGTATACCGGGCAGGCGGCTGGGTAAAATGCTGCTGTTTTTCAATTTTTTGGATCTGCGCCTCGTCCCCTACATTCAAATCGGGCAAGGGCGTTCCTATTGCCTCTGTCTCATCGTCACGGCCTTCTTCATAGACCGCCACAAAGCCGGCAAAGCGCATACTCTGATGGCTGGCGCGGAACACATGACCGGCACAAACGGTATCAATAGAAATGGTATCATATACCGCATTTGCCATCTGAGATGCCAGAAAACGGCTCCATATCAGCTTATAGAGCTTATACTGCTCTTTGGTCAGACTATCCTGTATGCGCTCGGGATCCAGCTCCACATGGGTGGGGCGAATAGCTTCATGGGCATCCTGGGCATTGGATTTTGTCTTAAACACATGGTGTTTTCCGTAGTAATAGGCATCACCGTAGCGATGGCGGATAAATGCCGCGGCCGCATCCATAGCCTCGTCAGAAAGGCGCAGAGAGTCCGTACGCATATAGGTGATCAGACCCAAGGTGCCTTCACCGGCCACATCCACGCCCTCATAAAGCTGCTGGGCGATGGCCATAGTGCGCTTGGGTGTCATATTCAGCTTACGGGATGCTTCCTGCTGCAAGGTCGAGGTAGTAAAAGGAGGCGCGGCACTGCGCTTTTTCTCGGCCTTCTTCACATTGGAGACCGTGAAAGTCTTGCCCGTAATATCCCGGATCACAGTCTGAACCTGATCCTCATTTTTCAGTTCCTTTTTCTTCTCCCCGCCGTGGTAGCGAGCAACAAAAGAACCGAGCTTACCAATACGCTCCAGCGTCACATCCAAAGACCAATATTCCTGAGGAACAAAGGCCCGTATCTCATTTTCTCTGTCCACCACCAATCTGGTAGCAACAGACTGCACGCGGCCTGCAGACAGACCCCGGCGCACCTTCTTCCACAGCAGCGGAGAAAGCTGATAACCCACAATACGATCTAAAATCCGGCGTGCCTGCTGAGCATCCACAAGACCGTAATCAATGTCCCGGGGATTGGCAATAGATTCTTTCACCACATTCTGGGTGATCTCATTAAAGGTCACCCGTCGGGTCTTCTCATCAGGCAGACCCAAAAGTTCCTTCAAATGCCAGGAAATGGCCTCGCCCTCCCGGTCAGGGTCCGTTGCCAGATACACAGTATCTGCCTTGGCAGAAGCCTCTTTCAATTCCTTAATAAGCGCTTCTTTTCCCGACACAGGCACATATTTAGGGGTAAAGTCGCGTTCCAAATCTACACCCATGGTGCTCTTGGGCAGATCCCGCAGATGGCCCATACTGGCCTTAACAGCATAAGAAGGCCCAAGATATTTCCCAATGGTCTTAGCCTTGGAAGGCGACTCTACAATAACAAGATTCCTTGGTGTTGCCATGTATTTACTCCATTTCTTGGTTTACTTCAAAACAATACGATTTCCGGGCAGACGACGAATAATACCCTTGATCTCCAACAAAGTCAATGCTGCAGATACCTTTGCCGCACTGATACCGGTCTCTTCGATCAGCTCATCCACCAGCCGCTCTTTCGTCAGCAATTCCACAATCAGACGCTGATGTTCCGGCAAACTGGGAAGAACCTTTTGCAAATCACTATACGTTGGCTTTTCCGGATTGTCAATGGGCTTTTTCTCTTTTTTCCTGTCGGAATGTTTGTTCCTTGTCGGGGAAACGGTCTTTTCCGCCACTTTCGGCAGCTCTCTGCCCGTCTCCGGCAACAGATTCATAGGATGTACACAACCGGGATAAAGGGCCTCATATTCGCCTACCACATCCCAACCGTTTCTGGCTGCAATCGCGCCCTCCCGCAACAGTTCCAAACTGCCTGCAAAGGTTTCCATATCCACATTCCCGGGCACAGAAAATACATCTCTGCCCTGTTCCCCTGCCTGACGGGCCGTTATCAGCGTTCCACTGCCCTCCGGTGCTTCGATCACAACCACACCGTTGCTCATGCCGCTCATAATCCGGTTTCTTTTCGGAAAATTCCACCAATAGGGCGGTGTCTCCGGAGGAAACTCAGAAATCAGGCAACCGGTACGAAGCACGTCCCCAAACAGCCGCTTATTGACTTTGGGGTATACCACATCCACACCACTGCCCAATACGCCAACCACAGCACCACCTGCCAGTAATGCGCCCTGCATTGCCATAGCATCGTTACCCTTGGCAAGACCGGAAACCAAAACCGCACCGCAGCCAACGATCTGATAACCCATACGCTGGGCCAGCTGCATACCATAGGCGGTAGCTTTTCTTGTACCTACTGCCGCAATCACCGGAACGCCGTTCATATCCGGCAGCTTTCCCTTATAATAAAGCACCATGGGAGGATCCGCAATATGCTTCAGCCGTTTGGGATATTCTTCATCATGAAAGGTACATACCTGAATTTGCTTGTTCACGCATTTGTTAAGGATATTTTGTGCCTGAGTCAGATCCTTATCCAGAAAAGCCGCCCTTTGTTTCGGGGTAATTCCCTCGATACGCAGAAGTTCCTTTTCATCGGCGCAATAAATATCCTCTGCATCGGGAAAGGCATCCAGTGCCAATTTCTTCTCCCGATCATGAACCCCCGGACGGGTTGCAAGCCAAATCCAGTGTACCAGCATCTATCTATCTCTCCTGTTTATCTATCCGTAATCTGCCACATTACGATGGCCGCCGCCACCGCAGCATTCAGGGATTCGCAGTTAGGATTCATGGGAATGATCAATGCCTCGTGGGCAGCTTCCAAAATTTCCTGCCGCACCCCACGACCTTCGCTGCCGATCACCACAGCCATTTTCTTCATATCCGCACTGCGCAGATCCCGGGCATTATCCGTCAACGCTGTTACGCCCACTGGAATCCCAGCCTCACCGCAGGCCCGAAATGCTTCTTTCCAAGTAGTACTACCTACCTGGCGGCGAAAAACCGCGCCCATGGATGCCCGTACTGTTTTATGGTTATAAGGGTCAGCACAGTTTTCCAGCAGCGCCACCGGTACATCCAGCGCGTCCGCAGTGCGCAGAATCGTTCCCAAATTCCCCGGGTCCTGAATGCCATCCAGCAGTAACATACCCGGCCGGGGCGCAAAGGTCTTTTGCTCCGGCAAACGGCACAGGAATAGTGCTCCCTGAGGTGCTTCCATGGGGGAAATGTCCTCCATAACATCCCGGGGCACGCGGATCACCTGCACATGCTCCGGCACAGTCGCTTCCACGCCATCGGCAAGGATCACCGTTTCAAGCCCCTGTTCAAACCGAACAGCCTCCTGCAACAGCTTTGTTCCGTCGGCCACAAAAAGCCCCGCTTCCTCCCGTTCCTTCCGGGAGCGAAGAAATCTCTTCACCTGCTGCAGCAACGGATTTTTCCGGGATGTGATTCTCTGCTCCATCATAGCTTTTGCACTGTTTCCAGTGCACGGCTGTCGCCTAAGACCACCATAATATCACCCTCGCAGATTCGGAAATCTGCGGCAGGAGAAACATTGATCTTGCCCTGACGGCGAACCGCAAGAATGTTCACGCCCAGCTTAGCACGGATATTCAATTCAATAAGGGTCTTATCATACCAGCTCTTGGGAGCCGGAACTTCAATAATGCCGTAATCCTCAGAAAGCTCGATGTAATCCAGCACATTGGGCGAGGACAGACTCTTTGCCAAACGAGCAGCATTTTCTTTTTCCGGGATCACCACCCGGTCCGCGCCCAATTTTTCCAAAACCCGGCGATGGGTCTCATCATGGGCTTTGCAAACAATATAAGGAACACCCAATTCCTTCAAATTCATGGTCGTCAGCACGGACGCTGCCAGATCATCACCGATGGCGATGATGGCACAATCCATCTCCCGAACACCCAGGGCTTTCAATACGCCCTTATCCTGACCGTCACCCACCACAGCATGGGTCACATCCGCTGACACCTGCTGTACCAGCTCCGGAGAAATATCCATGGCCAAAACTTCACACCCCTGGGCACAAAGCTGTGTGGCAACCTGTGCGCCAAAACGGCCAAGACCGATTACTGCATAAGATTTCATAAATATCCTCCTATCCAATGAGAAGATTAGTTTGTGCGTAGCGATACCGCTCCTGTGCCTTGTCTCCCATTAAGAAGCTAAGACTCAAGGTCAATACACCCACGCGGCCAAAATACATATAAACAATGGTCAATATCTTTGCCGGGATACTTAAGCTCCCGGTAACCCCGGTAGTTAAACCAACGGTAGCCAGCGCAGATACCGACTCATACAAACCGTCTGTAAACCCTACCGGAGATGTGGCAGAAATGAACACGCCACCGAAAACAGCCAATCCTGCCAATAATACTACCACAGTCATGGCATCCAACACCTGATGCTCAGGCACGGTGCGCTTAAAGACGCATACGCTTCCCCTGCCCCGAAGTCTGTTCCACACGAACAACAAAAGCACAACCATGGTCACAGTCTTAACACCGCCGGCCGTAGAACCGGAAGAACCACCGATAAGCATCAACACAATGCTGACCGCTTTTCCGGCCTCGGTCATTCCTGCTTGGTCGATCGAGGCAAAACCTGCCGTCCTTAAGGTTACCGACTGGAAGAATCCGTTCAGGATCTTCTGCGGGGTGCTCATAGCGCCTAAGGTATCCGGATTGTTCCACTCCAATACACAAAAGCTCACCGCACCAAGCAAGATCAAAATGCCTGTTGTGAGCAATACGATCTTTGTGTACACGCTAAACCGTTTCCATGAGCGAACCCGGAAAATTTCTTCCCACACGAAAAAGCCAAGGCCACCCGACGCAATGAGCACCATAAGGGTAATACAAACCACGGCATCACCTTGGAACGCACGCATACCGATACCGGACTCAATAGAGCCGAAAATATCAAACCCGGCATTACAAAACGCAGAAACGGCATGGAACACACCCCAAATAAGGGACTGCCGGAATCCGTAACCCGGCAGGAAATGCAGGAAAAGGATCAACGCGCCTGCCAGCTGAATACCAAGGCTGATACTCAGAACCAATTTCTGAAGCTTGACCACGCTCTCCATATCATTAACGCTCAACGCCTGCGCCATGAGCATCCTCTGACGAAGTCCCACCCGCCGGCGCAGAACAAAGATCACAAAAGAGGCCGCGCTCATGAAACCTAAGCCGCCCAGCTCAATAAGGCACAAAATGACCGTCTGCCCGAACGCGCTCCACTGGGTAAAGGTATCAAACAGCACCAGACCCGTAACGCAGGTGGCAGAAGTGGCCGTAAATAGGGCGCTGAACGGGCCGCAGGAAACGCCGCTCCTGGACGCAATCGGCAAAGTCAGCAATGCCGTTCCCACCAGGATGATCAGCGCAAATATCACTGCAATATACTGAGCAGGCGAAAACTGCAGCTTTCGTCTATCCCTTCCCTGGCCCGGTAACCAAAGCCTCATAATATCAGCACCTCCTCTGGTAAAAACATTTTATAAAAGGCAATACTTTGGAATTTAACTTACATTATATGCTTTTTTCCCGCTGTTTGCAAGTAAATATTTCTAATTGCGCAAAAAGGACTATGATTTCTCATAGTCCTTTTTAATCTTTAATGATGATGGTGATGGTGGTGGTGATGACCGAGGCCTTCCTGCTCCTCCACCCGGCACTGCTCCTCGTGACAGAACTCCCCTTCTGTTTCCAATTCCAGGGTAACATGACCAATGCCATGCTCCTGCAGTTCCTCCCGGATCGCCTCCTTGATCTCATGGGGATCAAGGTTTGTCACAACATGCATGGTCGCATAATTATTCTGACCGTCAATGCTCCAAATATGAATATGATGAACATCCAAAACGCCCTCAATGTGGGTCACATGCTCCCGGATCTCATTTAAGTCCATTCCCCGAGGTGTCTTTTCCAGGAAAAGGTCAATGACTTCCTTAAGATTTCTTATGGCATTGACAAAAATAAATACTGCCACACCGATAGACATGATGGGGTCGATCAGGGCAAAATTAGTAAAACGCATTACAATAGCGCCCACCAGAACCACTGCCCAGCCCAGCACATCTTCCAACATATGCAGATTCACTGCTCTTTGATTTAAGGAATCTCCCTCGCGGGTCAAAAATGCCGCCACCAGATTCACGCAGACACCAACCACTGCAAAAACGATCATACCGTCATAGTTGATCTGCGTGGGTTCTACGATCTTCTTCACCGCATTATAAATAACCATAACAGAGCCAAACAACAGGATAAGCGTAGTGATCACACTGCCAATCACGGAGTATCTTACATAGCCGTAAGTATACTTATCATCCGGTTGTTTTCTGCTTTTCTTCTCAAGGAACCAAGAAATACCGATACTGGCCGCGTCCCCAAGATCATGCACAGCGTCCGACAAAATTGCGACACTTCCGGTAACGATGCCGCCAAAAAACTCAAACATCGAAAAACCCAGGTTTAAAATAAATGCGATCAGAATATTCTTCTGCGTCTTCATAAGCCCCTCCTAAAAAAGATCTCGCCTTATTCTATGTTCCTATGTGAATTTCATTTATGAAATAACCCAAGATACCGATAAGTATCTTGGGTTATTAACCTTTATCAATCTTGAGCTCTCATAGTGGGGAAGAGTAAAACATCCCGAATAGAGGCAGAGTCTGTGAGCAACATACAAAGTCTGTCAACACCAAAGCCAAGGCCACCCGTGGGGGGCAGGCCGTATTCCAAAGCAGTAATGTAATCGTAGTCCACCTGCGCCTTAGTCTCAGGATCCAAAGCCTTGCGGTCAGCCACCTGCTTTTCAAAACGGGCCTTCTGATCAATAGGATCGTTCAGCTCAGAGAACGCATTGCCGAATTCCGTAGCGTTAATGAAATATTCAAAACGCTCGGTAAAGGCAGGATCATCCGGCTTGCGCTTGGCAAGGGGAGAATTTTCCACAGGATAATCGTAAATAAAGGTAGGCTGAATGAGGTTTTCTTCCACGAAGGCATCGAAGAACTCTACCAAGATCGCGCCCTTTGTGGGGATCTCCGGAAGCTCCACGTGCTTTTCCTTTGCAATTGCGATGGCCTCCTCGTCGGTGGCGATCTGCGCAAAGTCCACACCGGAATACTTCTTAACTGCCTCCACCATGGTCAACCGCTCCCAGTGGCTCAGATCGATCTCCTTGCCCTGGTAGGTGATCTGCAGCGTGCCGCAGACATTCATGGTAACGGTCTTCATCATTTCCTCCACCAGATCCATCATACCATGGAAATCCGTGTAGGCCTGATACAGCTCAATGGAAGTAAATTCAGGGTTATGCTTAGTGTCCATACCCTCATTACGGAAGATACGGCCCACCTCGTAAACCCGATCCATGCCACCAACAATCAGCCGCTTCAGATAAAGCTCCGTTTCAATACGCAGCACCATATCCATATCCAGGGTATTGTGATGGGTATAGAAAGGCCGGGCAGAAGCGCCGATCTCAAAGGGTGTCAGAATAGGAGTATCCACTTCCAAAAATCCCTTGGAATCCAGGAAATGACGCAGCTCCCGCAGGATCTGGCTGCGCTTAACAAAGGTATCCTTTACCTCGGGGTTCACAATCAGGTCCACATACCGCTGACGGTAACGGGTCTCCGTATTGGTCAGACCGTGGAACTTCTCGGGCAGGGGGAGCAAAGACTTGGCAAGCAGGGTAGCTTCGTGCACACGAACGGAAATTTCACCCCGCTCAGTCTTGAACACATCGCCCACAACACCCACAATATCGCCAATATCGTTTTTCTTGAAACGGGCAAAGGAAGCCTCGTCCATCTCGTCAAACTTCAGATACAGCTGAATACGGCCGGCATTATCCTGCAGATCGCAGAAAGACACCTTGCCCATTCCCCGCTTGCTCATAATACGACCGGCCAAACGGACAGACTTGCCCTCCATAGCCTCGTAATTTTCTTTAATGGTAACAGAATCAGCGTCGACCTCAAACTTTGTCTGCACGAAGGGGTCGAGACCCTCGGCGCGCAGATTGTCCAGCTTCTCCCGGCGGACCTTCATCTGGTCAGACAGAGACATCTCTGCCTGCGGTACAAACTTTGCCATAACTTAACCCTCGCGAGAAACGGAAATAACCTTCATCTGATAAGAGCCGGCGGGTGCATTCACTGTAAATACATCGCCCTCAGACTTGCCAACCACAGCGCGGCCGAAAGGAGAATCGTCAGAGAGCTTGTGCTCCATGGGATTGGCTTCCTGAGAGCCGGTAATGCGGTACTCAGTCTGCACGCCGGTCGTTACATCTTCCACGACCACGGTGCAGCCCAGGCCAACACGGCCGTTTGCCTCGTTTTCATCCTCAATGATGACTGCGTGAGACAGAATATCCTCGATCTCCGCAATGCGGCCATACAGCTTGGCCTGCTCATTTTTCGCGGCATCATACTCAGAGTTTTCAGACAAGTCACCGTAAGAACGTGCTTCCGCAATCATAGCTGCAATCTCACGCTCACGGGTGGTTTTCAGATAATTCAGTTCCTTTTCCAGATCCTGCAGACGCAAACTGGTGATTTTATATTCCTTTGCCATACTCAAAATCCTTTCTCAGCAAAAATATCCATAGCTCCCAACATTATAGTGGAATTTTCCCCTACAGTCAAGGTGAATTTAGAAGTTTTTTGCTGAAATACCCAAAAAGAAACAGGGGTGAACCGCGTCACCCCTGTAAAAGGATTTATTCCTCTGTCAGCGCGCTGATCGCTGCTTGCAGCTGAGGGTCTTCCGCATCCGTCAGCGTTCCGTTGTAAATACCAGAAGCAGTTGCCTCATTCACCGGGATCACCTTATCCGGTGTCAACCCGACACCCTCAAGGCTAATGCCATTGGGTGTATAATATTTACCTGTGGAAAGGCCAACTGCAGAACCGTCCGGCAGCAAGAATGTATTTTGCAAATATCCCTTGCCACTGGTCTGCTCTCCTACCAGCACGGCAGCGTCATACTCACTAAGTGCTGCGGCAAAAAACTCCGCCGCAGAATAAGATTCCCCATTAACCAATACCGCCATGGGAAGCTCCACACATTCTGCATCCGAGTAATAATTCTGCTCTTTTTCCCGATAATCCACGCTGCTGAGAAGCTTTCCCTTAGGAAGCAGATAATCCAGAACCTCAATAAGCTCTGTCAAATACCCACCGGGATTAAACCGCACATCAAAAATCAGCTTTGTGGCGCCCTGGTTTCGCAGGTCATCGATTGCCGCTTTGGTTTCCTTAGCGCAATTATCATTAAAATTCACAATGCGGACAACGCCGATGCCGTTTTCCAGCAGCCGGCCGGATGCAACCGTGGTTGCAATGCGCTTGCGAGTAACGGAATAGGTCAATTCCTCTTCTCCGCGAAGCACTGTGATCTGCACTTTTGTGCCCTCACGACCGCGAATCATTTCCTTAACCAGATCATCAGCCATTCCCTGAATGGATTGTCCGTCCACACCGGTAATAATATCTCCTGCCTGAATACCCGCCTGCTCCGCAGAACCTCCTGCGGTGACCTTTTCCACATTTAGTCCAAGACCATCATCGCGTTTCAGAATCGTTACGCCAATGCCCACATAAGCATTTTCCTTACTCTCCTGATACTGAGCATATTCATCCGCCGGGATATAATAGCTCCAGCGATCACCCAGCGCATCGATCATCGCCTGGGCAGCAGCATCTTCAATGCCCTCTTTGTCTACATTATCAACATAATAATCCAGGATCAAGCTTTCCAACTGGCTGATCTTTCTGGTTTGGGCCAGCTTAAGATACGGTGCAAACATAACAAGCACCGTAACCGCAGCCGCACCAACAGCCACAGCCGCATAGGGCAGGCCCTTCTTCACATATTTGATAACCACCTTTTTCGGGGGCAATTTCAAATAAATGAGTACCAAAAGACCCTTGATCTTCTGTCCTGCCCAGAGCAAATACGGCTTTGCCCATACCCAAAAACGCACTGCCATTTTTTTACAATATTTTGCAGCAGTCTTTGCTGCGCCGCGTATTTTTGCTGCACAGGAAGCTAATTTTGCCTGAAGTTTTATGAGTTTTTCCTTATTCACGATTTCACCTCGCAAAAATTCCCACAGCCCCAAAAGGGACTGTGGGAAAGCATCAGCCTACATAGTCCATGGGGTTTACATAGACGCCATTATAACTAATACCGAAATGCAAATGATTTCCGGTAGATGTACCTGTGGTGCCAACACAGCCAATAACCTCACCGGCAGCCACAATATCTCCTACCTTTACATTAGGACGCTTACACATATGCATATAAACGCTCTTATATCCATCCATATGGTCAATCATCACATACCAGCCGGCCGAATCACTCCACTGGGAGATGGTAACAATACCGGCGCGGGTAGCGTAAATGGGCGTGGGGCAGCCTGCTGCCATATCTACGCCATTGTGCATTCGCCAATCCTTATGTACCGGATGCCACCGATAGCCAAAGGGGCTGGATATGCGAACATAATTACAGGGAACCAACCATGTTGCACCGGAAATGTTGGAGCCGGAGCCGCCAACACCGCCGCTGCCGCCGGAAGAAGGCTTTGTAGTCGGCGGCACAGAAGTTGCCAGCCACTCTAAATACTTAATCTGATCGTATTCCGCTTCTTTATTGGCGATCTCTTGTTCCAGCTTTGCCAATTCATCCTCTTGCTTGGCAAGAAGTGCTTCGTACTCTTCACCCTTGGCCATCAAGGTATTCAGGATCTGCTGCAGCTCACCGGCTTTGACATTTTGCTCTTCCTGCTTTTGTGCAAGAGCCTCTTTGCTGGCCTCCAGCTGTTCCTTCTCTTCGACCAGTGCAGCCTTCGCCTGTTCTACTTGCTCCGCTGCCTGGCTCATTTCCTTAAGGCGACGACGGTCAGCGGCAGCGATCTCCTCGATCATATTCAGTCTGTCCAGGAAATCGGAAAAGCTATTTGCCTTAAACAGAACGGACCAATAAGACAGTCCTCCATCCTCTTCCATGGCGCGGATACGCTCTTTATTCTTTTGATTCAACTCCGCAAGACGCTGCTCCGCAGCTTCCAGTTCTTCCTGCTTATCTGCGATCAAAAGTGCATAAGCGGTGATCTGCTCGTTCATATTGTCGATCTGCTCATGAAGCAGGCCAACCTGCTGCTCGATCACCTTTTTTTGCGCAACCAGATCATTGATCTCCGTCAAATTCTCTTTTTGCTGCGCTTTCAAGGCATCGATCTGGCTTTGCATATCATTTTGCTGATTTTGCAGGTTGCCGATCTGATTTTTGATCTCACTGGACGATGCCGCACTGGCGCGGGGAAGGATACTGACTATCAAACTCAGAATCATAACTGCCGCCATGATCCCAGCAAGAATAGATATCCATAATTTCTTGTTTTTCAAATCTTTACTCCTTTTGTTCCGGAATCAGACGTCCATAAACTTACGAATCGAAGTCCAGCTGCCTACAACGCCTACGAATAAGCCCGCTGCCACAAAGATTGCCGCCATAGGCCACAGCAGCGTCTCAAAAGGCACAAAGGTAAACAGCTTCAAAGTGTCCACCTCATTAAGCCGTGCCAAGAGAAGATCGTAGAGCAACCACTCCAGCAAGAATGCGATGATCGCGCCCACCATACCCAGAGCAAAGCCCTCTACCACATAGGGAAGACGGATAAATCCGTTGGTTGCACCTACCATCTTCATAATAGAGATCTCGTCCCGACGGTCATACATGGCCAACTTAACGGTATTGGAAATGATCAAAAGGCTCACAACCAACAGCACGGAAATTACTGCAATAGACGCAATATGCAGTACCTTTTCCAATGTAGCAAAACCCGCTGCCAGTTCAAAAGAGGCATTGATCTTCGCAACGCCCTGGATCTGCTCGATCTCGCTGACTGTTTGCTCGATCAAAGAATTGTCTTTCAAAATAACTTCTACCCGATGGCGCAGATCTTCAGCTTCCACGCCGCTGAAAGCGTCATCACCCTGGTGCTCTGCAATGAACTCCTCCAGGGCCACTTCCCTGCTTTTCAATTTGGCTTTGAATACATTTTCGATCTTATTGATCTGCGTTTCAATGTGCTGCGCCTCTGCATAAGGCAGCGTCTCATCCACATAAACCAAGATCTCGTTGGTCTTATTCAGATCCTCCACCATAAGGCTCACATTATAAGTCAGGCAGGAAAAGCTACCCACAATAAGCAAGCAGGCCACCGTGACACACACGGCCGCAAAAGACATAAATCCATGGAGAAAAATACCACGGATGCCCTCTTTCATTAAGTATCCGATATTATTGATCTTCATAGTGATAATACCCATCCATTCCGTCGCTGATAACAACACCCTCATCAATGGCAATGACCCGCTTGGGGAAACGCTCCACCAGGTCCTTTTCATGGGTAACCACCAGCATGGTGGTGCCCAGATTGTTGATCTCCATCAAAAGGCTCATGATCTCCAAAGATCTGGCAGGGTCAAGATTTCCGGTGGGTTCGTCTGCAATAATGGTGGAAGGATTGTTCACCAATGCCCGGGCAATGGCCAATCTTTGCTGTTCGCCGCCGGAAAGCTCGCCGGGGTGACGGCGGCTTTTTGTATCCAATCCAACCAGATTCAGCACGTAAGGCACCCGTTCCCGGATCTCCTTCTCTTTTGCGCCAATGGCCCGCATAACAAAGGCCACATTTTCATAGACCGTCTTATTCTCAATCAGCCGGAAGTCCTGAAACACGACACCAACCGTACGCCGCATATAAGGGATTTCCCTTTTGCGGATGCGTTCCAAAGAGTAGCCGTTTACATGAACTGTGCCGGAAGTAGGCTTCAGCTCACCGGTGATCAGCTTAATGATCGTGGACTTTCCGGAGCCGGAAGGACCAACCAAAAAAGCGAACTCTCCGTCTTCAATTTGCATAGAAACACCCCGCAGGGCTTGCGTGCCTACGGAATAGGATTTTACGACATCGGTAAACTCGATCATAGCTCATTCGCTCCATTTACAGTGTAACCAAATTGTAACACATGGCAGATGTTATGTCAATGTATCCCGAAAAAAAGAGTATTGGAAATCTTTGTGACGAAGGCCATAGGCAAACAAAAAACAGGACTGTTTCACACAGTCCTGTTTTTAACTTTATCTACTATCTCGGGAGGAAAGATACTTGCGAACCATCAGCGCCACCTTGAACACGATGGCATGGTCAAACTCCCGCAGATCCAAGCCGGTAAGCTTGCGGATCTTCTCCAAGCGGTACACCAAAGTATTACGGTGAACAAACAGCTTTCTGGAGGTTTCGGAAACATTCAAATTGTTCTCAAAGAACTTATTGATGGTAAAGAGCGTCTCCTGATCCAGAGAATCAATAGAGTTCTTCTTGAACACTTCCGTAAGGAAAATATCGCACAGCGTAGTAGGAAGCTGGTAGATCAATCTGCCGATACCCAGATTCGCATAGTTCAAAATGTTCTTTTCCGTATCGAACACCTTGCCCACATCAATGGCGGTCTGGGCCTCTTTATAAGAATCTGCAAGATTCCGCAGATGCTCCGCCACAGTGCCAAAGCCGATGACTGTCTTGAGGAAAAGCTCCTTATTCAGCAGAGCTTCCATCTCCCGGGCAAGCTTTTCAAGGTCACTGCCGGTGGTGTCATGGGTGATCTGCTTAACCACCGCAATATCGGTCTCATTGATGCTCATGACGAAGTCCTGGGTCTTATCCGGGAACATGGAAGAAAGCACATCCACCGTAGAAACATCTATATTGCCGATCTGCCGTATCAGGAACACCGCTCTGGGTGCTTCCGTAGCGAAGTGCAGTTCCTTGGCACGGACATAAATATCGCCGGGCAAAATATTGTCCATCAAAATATTCTTGACAAAGGTACCTCTGTCATGACGCTCTTCATAATAATTCTTGGCCTCATTCAAAGCCACATGAGCCATCTGGCAACAGATCCGTGCCTCTTCATCGGCACCGGTGCAGAACACACCATATTCAAAAGCATCAGAGCTGTTAACAATGGCCTTAAACCACTTCTGCGCAAAGCTAACCGCATGACCGCCGCTGTTGGCAACCTTCAGCGCAGCATCCGGCCAGCGTTCGCCCAAAAGCGACGCGTCTGTGCAGGAAATGACGCTGCCTTCCGTATCAATCACACCGTATACGCGATCCGAGATATCCTTCAGCTGGAGGATAACGCTCTGAAAAACACTATTGGACATAATTGCCCCTCCTGTTATGCGCGATAATACGCTTTTCACAAAATTGCACCATCATTATACATACCTTTTGCACAATTTGCAAGTACCTTTTGTCATTTTATTGCAAAAAGAGGTGCTTTTTTTGTTAGTATTGACAGATTTCGTCCAACAAGGCGACTTCTTGTTCTGTCAATTCCCGTACTTCTCCGCGCTGCAGATCGCCCAAAACCAAAGGGCCTTCCTGTCTGCGCTTCAAATAAATTACCGGCAAATCCCGGGAGGCCATCATCCGTCTGACCTGATGATATTTCCCCTCGCAGACTGTGATCTCGCTCTCTCCCTCCCCTAAAGGTTTCAGCACAGCACTCAAGCATTTCTCCCCGTTTGCCAATAGAATACCTTCAGAAAAAGCAGCAACATCCGCATCTTTCACGCTGCCCTCATGCCGGGCATAGTAAACCTTAGGCACTTGCCGTTTGGGACTGATAAGACGGTGCAGAAGCTCCCCGTCATTGGTAAACAGCAGCAGCCCCTCCGTTGCCTTATCCAGCCGCCCCACAGGCTTCAGATCCATGGCAAGAAACTGGGGCGGCAGCAGCTCCATAACCGTCCGCTCCCTTTTATCCTCAGTTGCTGTTACAAACCCTTCCGGCTTGTTCAGCATAACCACTACCCGACGTTTTCCGCCCAAGCGGTCTCCATCCAAGCACACGGATACCGAAACGGGATCAATTTTCCTGCTCCCGTCGGTAGTCACGGTGCCGTCCACAGTAACCCGGCCTGCTTTTAATATCTGCTTGACCTGACTTCTGGTGCCTGCACCGCTGTCACTTAAAAATTTGTCCAATCTTTCCATAACTTCTCCGTTCTAACCTCGTCCATCTTCGAATAGGTTGTAATGCCAATCACTAATTTGGAGGGATCATATATGCTGGTAATGACCGCAAAGGTCGATAAAAAGAAGATCGCAATCATCGTTACTGCGCTGATCGTACTTATCGCCGGAATGTTTTGGCTTTTCGGTGGAAACGACAGCACTCCCACTGCATCTACCACCGTATCCAACAATGACGCCCGGGTTGCTTTTCTCAAGAGCTTTGGGTGGGACGTTACCAATTCGCCGGTGGAATCCAGTCAAGTAAGAATTCCCAGCGAATCCAGCGATATTTTTGACCGGTACAACGCTCTGCAAAAATCTCAGGGGTACGACTTAAGTGCCTATGCCGGAAAAACAGTCATGCGCTTCGTTTACAAGATCAATAACTACCCCAACGCCACAGAACCTGTATATGCCACGCTGTTGGTGTACAAAAATCAGATCATTGGCGGCGACATTACCGACACTTCGGTAAAGGGCGTTGTGCGCAGCTTCAAGATGCCCAAGGCAGAGCAGGCAAAGCCTGAAGAAACACCTGCCACCGACCCCACTGATACCGCCACCGCTCCTACCTAACTTACTATTCATCCTATCACAAACCGAACCGCTTGACAACACCCGGGATTCGTGCTATGGTGTATAAAAATCACATAGATCTTCAGGGCGGGGCGAAATTCCCCACCGGCGGTATAGTCCGCGAGCGCAGTGCGCAGAATCGGTGCAACTCCGATACCGACAGTATAGTCTGGATGAAAGAAGATCCTTTTTTCGCTGTCAAGCTATGCCCTGAGTCTATGCTCAGGGCATATTTTTTGAGGTGATATTATGGAAAAACTATGGAACGAACTGCAAAACAATCTCATCTTTGTCCTATCCTGTGCCGGCATTATCGTTATGCTGTCTCTGGTGTCACTACTGGCAGAAAGACTACTGAAAACAAAACGGAATGTGAGCGTTTCCAGGCGGGTCAGCATTGTAGGAATCTGCGCTGCCATAGCCGCAGTACTGCATATTCTTGACTTCCCTCTGGTTTTTCTTGCGCCGGAATTTTATAAGCTGGACTTTTCCGAGCTTCCGGTGCTGCTGTGCGGCTTTTATTTAGGGCCGTCCGCCAGCATCGCCTGTGAGGGTGTGAAAATCCTGCTGAAATTGCTCCTCAAAGGCACTTCCACCGCTTTTGTGGGGGATTTTGCAAATTTTGCCGTAGGCTGCAGCCTGGTGCTGCCCGCCACAATTATCTACCATCTGAACAAATCCCGATGCAGTGCTGTACTGGGTCTCGTTGGCGGCACACTTATCCTCACGATTTTCGGCAGCGCCTTTAATGCCATATATCTGCTGCCAAAATTTGCCCAGCTCTATGGGCTTCCCTTAAATACCATTATTTCCATGGGCAGTGCAATTCACCCCGCTGTTAACAATGTAACGAGCTTCGTCCTTTTCTGCGTCGCTCCGTTAAACCTTTTAAAAGGCACAGCAGTTTCCGTAATGACCCTACTGCTATACAAACGAATCGGGCGCATCTTCTCTAAATAACAAAAACAGCGTGCTGTAAAGCACGCTGTTGTTTTAACCCCGTTTCTCCAGAAAATGAGACTTAAACTGTAATTCCTGATTTTTAATAGTTACAGTGGTATTGGGAGAAATGGAACTGGTAATAAAAGCATTCGAGCCGATAACGCTATCCGCGCCGATGACCGTGTCACCGCCCAGGATAGATGCATTGGCATAAATGGTCACATTGTCTTCAATGGTAGGATGCCGCTTCTTTCCCCTGAGACTCTGTCCTCCCCGGGTGGAAAGGCCGCCCAGCGTAACGCCCTGATAGATCTTAACATTTTCTCCGATCACCGTAGTCTCACCGATAACGATGCCCGTACCGTGGTCAATAAAGAAATAAGCGCCGATCGTAGCACCAGGGTGAATATCGATACCTGTGACGCTATGCGCATGTTCTGTCATCATTCTGGGGATCATAGGAACATCCAATTTATGCAATTCATGTGCCAGGCGGTATACCATAATGGCAAACAGGCCAGGATAAGAAAACACGATTTCATCATAACTGGTGGCAGCAGGGTCCCCGTCATAAGCCGCCTTAAGATCGGTTTGCACCATGTCACGAACCTTAGGGATCCGGTGGAAGAATTCCAAAGAGAGCTCCTGTCCCCGGTGTTCTGCCTCCACTTGATCCATACCCCCGCCCTGAAGCACCAGAGCGATCTGCCGGCTGAGGTTGAACATCACATCCTCAATAAGCATGGAAAGATTATGCTTTGCATTGTAAATCCGATAATTTTTATCCTTAGCATAGCCGGGAAACACGATCCTGCGGAGCTTGCCGATCATATCCTCTACAATATCCCGATCCGGCAGGCGATGCATATCCATTTTATCCACATCCCGACAGCCGCGGTAATCCTCTAAAATAAGATCCACTACCTGCTCGATCTCTTGATTAAAAGACAGCATATCCATTCCCCTTTCGCGTTTTTATTGTTATAACACAACAGTGCATCAAAGTCAATCGACATCCGCCGATTGACAAGCCATGATCAGAAATTGTATAATCTCATCAAGGAGGGATCGTTATGGCTAAAATCTACACCTCTACGGAAGAATTTATTGGAAATACCCCCTTGCTGGAGCTGACCCATCTTGAACTTGTAGATGGTCTGCAGGCTACGCTCCTTGCCAAGCTGGAATACCGGAACATCGGCGGCTCTGTCAAAGATCGGGTGGCTCGGGCCATGCTGGACGAAGCGGAAGACAAGGGCCTTGTAAATCCCGACACCTTGATTATTGAACCCACCTCCGGAAATACCGGTATCGGTCTGTGTGCTGTTGCCGCAGCCAGAGGTTATCGCTGTCAGATCGTCATGCCCGAAAGCATGAGCGTAGAACGCCGACGGCTTATGGCCGCCTATGGTGCAGAAGTCATTCTCTCCCCCGCCGAAGACGGCATGCAAGGAGCCATTAACCTGGCAGAAAAGCTGGCCAGAGAGAATCCCAACAGTTTTATCCCCGGTCAATTCGTCAATCCCGCAAATCCCGCAGTCCACATGTCCACTACCGGGCCGGAAATCTGGAGCGATACTGACGGCAATGTGGATATTTTCGTAGCCGGTGTAGGTACCGGAGGTACCATCACAGGTGTGGGTAAATATTTGAAGGCAAAAAACCCCAACATAAAGGTAGTTGCTGTAGAGCCTGCCGGTTCACCCGTACTTTCCGGTGGAAACCCCGGAAAACACGGCCTGCAGGGCATCGGTGCAGGTTTCATCCCCAAGATCATGGATACCTCTGTCCCCGATAAGATCTTCCCCGTCACTGAAGAAGAGGCCCATGCCATGGCACGCCGGGTAGGCAAAACGGAAGGCCTTCTCATTGGCATTTCCTCCGGTGCGGCCTTGCACGCGGCACATCAGCTTGCCATGAGAGCAGAAAATGCAGGAAAGACCATTGTTGTCCTTCTACCGGATTCCGGCGAGCGGTATCTTTCCACAGACCTTTTTGCATAAATTACAAAATAAACGCCCTGCCGGTAATAGCCGGCAGGGCTTATTTTCATATTCAATCCTCCACACGGCGGATCTGCGCACCCAGTGCTGTGAGTTTCTCGATCAGTCGCTCATAGCCACGCTCCACATAGTGAATGTTTTTAACACAGGTCGTGCCCTCTGCCGCCAGTCCCGCGATCACCAGCGCCGCACCTGCACGCAGGTCATTGGCGCAGACCGTAGCACCGTAAAGCCGCTCATTTCCCGTAACGATAGCGGTCTTTCCGCTGATCTGAATATCCGCACCCATACTCTCCAGCTCACTGCAGTAACCGAAGAAACGGGTCTCGTACACACTTTCCGTCAGTCTGCTGACGCCGGAAGCAATGGACATACACACGCAGATCTGCGCCTGCATATCCGTGGGGAAGCCGGGATAAGGCCGGGTCTTTACCGTAGTATGATGCAGCTGACCTTCACTGCGGATACGGATGGCATCATCGTAATTGATGATCTGCGCGCCCATTTCCGCAAGTTTCGAGGTAATGCACTCCATATGCTTGGGGATCACATTGCGCACCAAAACATTACCACCGGCAGCCGCCACGGCAGCCAGATAAGTACCTGCTTCGATCTGATCGGGAATAATGGCATATGTACCGCCGCTTAAGCTTTCCACGCCCTTGATCTTCACAGTATCCGTGCCTGCGCCGGAGATCCGGGCGCCCATGGTATTGAGGAAGTTCGCCAGATCAACGATATGAGGCTCTTTTGCCGCGTTCTCAATAATAGTCTGACCGGGAAGCAACACCGAAGCAATAATGATATTTACCGTCGCGCCGACGCTGACTACGTCCAAGCTGACCCGGTTACCCTGCAAACCGTTGTGACCCGGCTGCAGCTCCACATAATCTTCTGTTTCTTCCACATCTGCGCCAAGGGCAGAGAAACCCTTGATATGCTGGTCAATGGGACGGGAGGCAAAATTGCATCCGCCGGGCAAGGCCACATGCGCACGGCCAAATCGACCGAGAAGCGCACCCATGAGATAATAACTGGCGCGCATTTTCTTTACCAGCTCGGGATTCGGCTTTGTGCTGGTGACACGGGAACTGTCGATCTCCACTGTTCCGTGTTCATCCCGGTGGATCTCAGCGCCCATATCTTCCAAAATAGACAGTAGTATACGGACATCAGAAATGTCCGGAATATTTTCAATTCGGCATTTGCCGTTGACCAACAGTGCTGCCGGCAAAATCGCCACCGCCGCATTCTTCGCGCCGCTGATGGTAACTTCACCGTTCAGTTCCCTGCCGCCATTAATAACATATCGTGCCAAGGATGATCCTCTCCTTGCGAAAATTTGGATTCAAAAGCATCTTATGTATCATATCGCAAAAGGTTCTGGACCACGAAATTCCCCAAATGGAGAAAAAAGTCGAATCCTGCGATATATATGCTCACTACCCGCTAATTATACCATATATTGTGGCTAATGTAAAGTGCGAAATCAAGATGTTCTTCGCAAACCTTTTGGATAATGATTTTTCAACTGGACACCATCGCCCTTGCACCAACCTAAAGAATATCCGCCCACCGTCACCAGGCACCAGCCTTTTTGGCTTCCGGGGATCACCTGCCCCTGAAGATACTTCTCCACCGCAAAATCTTGCACTCCAAGCTCCACCGTATTTTTACAGTTCTTAAGCCACAGGGCCAAGGCATGAGCCGGTTCAAACCGGTCTTTTTTCAGTTCCCCCAGTTCAAGGCCGGGGCGAAGCACCTTAAGCCCCTTAAGCTGAGGCATCTGCTCCGGGATCCAAAACAGACTTTGGCCGAAAAGGAGTGCGCCACCCTTAGGCAAAACGATCTGCATATCCCGGGCAAATTTCTGCCATGCTTCCGGAGTCGGCTGAACCTTCTGCTGTTCCGGGATCTCTCTTCCCTCTCCTTTTTTCCGCAAGACTGCAGCAAAATGCCCCTCGCCCAGCAATTTGTGCGGCCACATACGATAATTCCCCTCAGACACCCGATCAAACCAAGGGGCGTCCACATCCTGCAGCTCAAAATCACTGCGCCCACCCAAAAATGCGGCAATGACCTGCTCATTTTCTTCCGGTGAAAAAGTGCAAGTGGAATACACCAACCTACCCCCGGGGCGCACCATCTTCGCTGCAGATTCCAAAATCTCCAACTGCCGTGCAGCGCACATCTGTACTGTCTCCAAGCTCCAGTCCGTAATGGCGGCTTCTTCCTTGCGGAACATCCCCTCTCCGGAGCAAGGCGCGTCCACCAACACCCGGTCAAAGAAATTAGGAAATTGCTTTGAAAGACGCTCAGGGGTTTCATTGGTGACCAAAGCGTTGGCCACCCCCATACGTTCCATATTCCGGGAAAGAATTTTCGCCCGCTTGGGATGGATCTCATTACTCACCAGCAGACCTTCTCCCTGCAGGCGGGATGCGATCTGGGTGCTCTTTCCTCCGGGCGCAGCGCAAAGGTCGCATACAATTTCCCCCGGCTGAGGATCTAAAAGCGTTACAGGTGCCATAGCGCTGGCCTCCTGTAAATAATATACGCCACATTCGTGAAATGGGTGCAAGCCAGGCCTGTGCTGAGGATCATAATAAAAGCCATGATTCTCCCAAGGCACTGCATTGCACACAAAAGGAAGCTCCGGGGCCGGCCCTTTCAACGGATTAAACCGAAGTGCCACAGCGCGGGGTCTTTCCAAACTCTGCAAAAATGCCGGGTATTCTTCACCCAGCTGATGCTCCATTCTCTGCAAAAAAGCCTGTGGCAGCATAGTAGACCCCCTTCCGATTTTCTATTTTTAAGTATACCAAATTTTTGCACCAAAAGCAACCATACAAAAAAGGCGCGGGGCATTAACCCCGCGCCGTTTATTGATAGATTATTCTGCGTCTTCCTTAGCCTCGTCAATGATCTTCTGCTGATTGGCCTTGGGAACTTCTTCATACCGGGCAAATTCCAGGGTGAAAGAGCCGCGAGCCTGAGTCATAGCGCGCAGGTCGATAGCATAGCTGCCCATTTCTGCCATGGGAACTTCTGCTTCCACCACAGTATTGCCTTCGTTATCGGGGTTCATGCCCATAACGCGGCCGCGCCGCTTGTTCAGATCGCCGATCACATCGCCCATGTAGGAATCGGGCACGGTAACAGCCAGAGAACCCACAGGCTCCAGCAGAGTGGGCATTGCATTGGGCATAGCTTCCTTGTATGCAAGGATCGCAGCCAGCTTAAATGCCATTTCGTTAGAGTCAACAGGGTGATAAGAACCATCGTACAAAGTCGCTTTCAAGTTAACCATGGGGTAACCTGCCAAGGGGCCCTTCTGAACAGCTTCCTGCACACCCTTTTCAACTGCGGGGTTAAAGTTCTTGGGCACAGCACCGCCAACCACGGCCACATCAAAGATCAGCTCATTCTGCTCTTCCTGAGGCTCAAAACGAATCCAAACATCACCGAACTGGCCGCTGCCGCCGGTCTGCTTCTTATGACGGCCGTGAGCTTCCACCTTCTTCTTGATCTTCTCGCGATAAGCAACCTTAGCGGGACTCAGCACAGCGTCCACGCCAAAGCGGCTCTTCAGCTTAGAGACCAAAACATCCAAATGCTGATCGCCTGCACCGGTAACCACCAGCTGACGGGTCTCGGCATTGTTCACCAAAGTGAAGGAGGGATCTTCTTCATTCAAGCGGTTCAGGCCGGAACCAACCTTTTCTTCCTGGCCCTTGGTCTTAGGAGCAATGGCCATGGAATAGCAACCGGCAGCATACGGAATACCCTTCAGGCTGACCACCTTACGGGGATCACACAGAGTATCGCCAGTCTTAACCTTATCCATCTTGCCGATGGCACCGATATCACCGCAGGCAAGAACCTTAACTTCCGTATTCTTCTTGCCGCACATGGTGTACAAACGGCCAAGCTTTTCCGTCTCGCCGGTACGGGCATTGACCAGAGTGGTATCGGATGTAATCTCACCGGAAAGCACCTTAACGAAGGAATACTTACCGTACTGATCGGAAACAGTCTTCCACACGAAAGCAGAGGGAACACCACCGGGGGAAACTACGAATTCCTCAGTTGTTCCGTCGGCCAGCGTTGCCTTATGATAGTTGCCCTCCACAGGATTGGGAAGCAGGTCAATAATATGATCCATAAGCATCAGGCTGCCCAGACAAGTAACACCGGAGCCGCAGAGCACAGGATACAGAGTCTGATCGATCACACCCTTATGCATACCCTTGATCATTTCTGCATAAGTAAAGTCCTCGCCGCCGAAGAACTTATCCATAAATTCTTCGCTGGTCTCTGCCACAGATTCCTTCAGGGCATCGTTAAATTCTTCAATAACAGCCAGCTTATCCTCGGGCACTTCGATCTCAACCCGCTTCAGATTCTGCATTTCGTATGCGCGCTTGTTCAGCACATCGATAATACCGGTGACCTTCTTGGAAGCGTCCCAAATAGGAACTACCACAGGGGCGATCTTATTGCCGTACTTTTCACGCAGAGCATTGAAAGTGGCGTTATAGTCAGAGTTATCCTCATCCACCTTGGAAATATAAACGAACCGGGGCATATTCCGTTCTTCGCAGTATTTCCAGGCCTTTTCAAAGCCAACGGTAATGCCGTCCTTAGCAGAACATACCAAAATGGCTGCATCTGCTGCACGCAGTGCTTCCACTGCAGCGCCGGCAAAGTCAAAGCCGCCGGGAGCATCCAGCAAGTTGATCTTAGTATTGTGATATTCCAGAGGCACTACCGCGGTGGAAATAGAAATATTCCGGCGGATCTCCTCAGGATCAAAGTCACAAACGGTGTTGCCGTCAGCATTCTTGCCCATACGGTCAATCGCACCGGTCATGTAAAGTAAGCTCTCTGCCAGAGCAGTCTTGCCGCTGCCACTATGGCCCAGCAAACAGATGTTGCGAATGGAATTAGCTGTGTACATGATAAATCAAACTCCTTTCGGGAAGGCTTTTGCCCTCCGCACGTTCCCATGCAATGCCGTGCATCACAATAAAGACATTATACACGAAGAATCCAAGAATTTCAATGACAATTTTAAGCAAATTGCAAAAAGGTGTAAAACGACCCGTGAACATCTGTTCTCCCCTGCAAAACACCCCTTAGTTTCATGAAAAAAGCGGGAGATCTCCCTCCCGCTTATTTTTCTTATACCGACCGTGTCCACTCTGTGATCAACAATCCGGGCACCATCCAAAGCACTGCATACAGCAATACATTCAGCGGTGTGAGCAAATACTGCGCTCCCACCAGCGCCAGTACCAGCATAATAACCAGTCCCAAAATGCCGCCAATCATATGGATCACCGTGCCCCACAAGGCAGATGTACGCAAAGCTCTCGCTCCAGTCACTGCATAGGCCACCTCTGCCAGACCCTCCTGTGTCATAAGTGCCAAAGCTTTGGCATCCTCTGCAGGAGTTTTTTCCGCCAGTTCCAAGCGAACGCTGCGCTGAGGAAATGCGATCTGCCGGGTGCTGATCCCGAACTTGCTTCGCATAAAGCTTTCGGTGAGCATAAAATCTCCGCCTGTCAGCACCGTTGTCAAACCGCCGTATGCACTTAATGTAGCAATACCCCGAGCTGCGGATTTGGTCTTCTGATAAGTCAAGGCAAACACGCCGCAAAGCTGTCCGTCAATGGCCACATAAATAGCCTGACTGACACGGGTACTGTCCGGCATATCCACACCCATATCCTGCATGAAGTCCAGCGTGCCGGCCAATACAGCTTCGCCATTTACACCCGCACCGACACCGCCTGAATATCCCCGAAGGCCCTCGGCTTCGTAATGATGGCCGTTCCGGCTATCCAACAGCTGTGCAAAAAGCGGCTCCATGCCACCGCCGCAAGCGCAGATCAACGCTGATGCATAGGCTATGACCTCATCAGGATTCCGGTCTCCGTAAAATTTCACGCCGTTGAGTTTGGCCGCTCCCGGAGGGAACAAATCCTCATCAGCCACAGGGAATGCCCCGTTTGCACTAAGTTTTTTTACACTCTGCCAACCGCAAAGCACAGTTCCCAAACGGTGCAGCCGCCGCTCCAAAATTGCCATAGGGCGGGATGCGATCACATGGGCAGATGCCGGCACGGACACCAGAAGTGCCGCCGCAAAGGCCTGCACGCCAAAAGACGGGCCGTATAAAACCCCTGCCAGCACACCAATGGCAACACTAATAAGCAACGCCACAAAGGCATAGCGGGAGAACAATTTCTCCACACCGGCGCGCCCCTGATAACGGTCCATAAAATCCTCGACTTGACCTTCCGTACGCAAAAAGCCGGGACGACCGTCATAATAATCAGGAACACTGACCAGACTGTCCAGCCGGGTGGCTTTACGCATAGTATCCATCTGGCCCAGTTCCGTACTGCGTCTATGATATGTGCTCCACAAGGACATGGTCATCTGCAAACTAAATGCAGCGCAGCAAGGAACACGCACTTGATATAGACAAATCATGCTGTCTGCCAGACAAGCCAGCAAACTAAACCAAAGTAGGCTGTTCAATGTAAACCGCTTTTTCAGCAGGTCACCAAATCCCTCGATCATCTGATAGCTGCCCAGCAGCGCCGAGACCAGAAGGGACAAAAACTGGACAAAAATCACAAATTTGCTCCGCTCAGCGCCAAGGATGCCTACTGCGGACAGGGCCGTGGTGCCGGCAGCCAACAGCGCCACCAACAAATTGCAGCCAATCGCCGCCTGCAGCTTTCCAAGTCCCTGTTCCAAAAGCTCATAATAGCGCTTTTCCGGACCCGCCACCAACTTACGCTTCAGCTCCCGCAGGCGGGACTTGGGACGGAAGATAATCGGCTCCGGAGGGATATACTCACCCATGGGTTGCTCATATTCCGGCTCCCATTCCTCAGAATAAGGTTCTACTCCAGGCTCCTGAGGAGGAACAGGAATATACTCTTCCTCGTCTTCTTCCTGCCCTACCGGGGTAAAGGTAACGGTTTGATCCTGCCGAACTTCATTCTGCTCCTGTTCCAATGTCACAGGTGTAAAAGTGACAGTTTCATCCTGGGCAACCGGGGTGAAAGCAACCGTATCCCCCTGCTGCACCTGTTCTTGCTGACGCACCGCCTTTGTCACATCGTCAAGGCGCATGGTATCCTCAGGAGACCAGGGCCGCACTTCTTTTTCATCGGGGAAGATGCCATCCCAGATCAGCACATCATCTTCCGGAGTTTCCTCCCCGGGTTGGACGGCAAATTCTTTAAGAATCTCTTCAATATCCAAACCGTCTTGCTGCTTGTTCTGCTCATCCATAAGGAATCCTCCTTATTTTCCCAAACGTTGGCGCACCGCCTCATAAAGAAGGATCGCTGCTGCCGCCGATGCATTCAGCGACGAGATCCGTCCTCCCATAGGAATATGCACCATCACATCACAGTTTTTCCGAACCAGCGGGCTCATGCCCTCTCCCTCATTGCCGATCACTACCGCTGCGGGAACTGTCAGATCTGCCTGATACATGGGAACAGATCCCTCTGCGGCCGTGCCAAAGATCCAAACGCCCTTTTGCTTAAGGATGTCAATGGTCTGATTGATATTGGTGACCCTTGTCACCTTCATATATTCTACCGCACCGGCAGATGCCTTCGCTACCGTAGCCGTAAGGCCCACACTGCGGCGCTTGGGAATGATCACGCCGTGGGCACCGGCGCACTCTGCGCTTCGGATAATTGCACCGAGATTATGAGGGTCGGTCAACTCATCGCAAATCACGATCAGCGCGTTTTCGCCCCTGTCTGCCGCCTCTTGCAAAATATCGTCCACCGTGGCATATTCATGGGCAGCTGCCAATGTAATCACACCCTGATGTGCGTGGGTCGTGCTCATGGCATCCAGCTTGCGACGATCCACCGGAACAACCACCGCGCCGGCCTCCTTGGCCTGTGCTGCCAACCGCTGCAATCCCCGGTCTGTTTCTCCGGAGGCAATAAACACCTTGTCAATGGTCCTGCCGCTGCGCAATGCTTCTGTCAAAGCATTGCGGCCCTCCAGCTGACCTTCAACTTCTTCCACCGGTGTTTCTGGAATATTCCTACGACGTTTCTCGTACATTTTTTCATCTCCCAACTCTTTATCCGTCACGATGAAATACGGCTCGTAATCTTTCTTTTCAGTATAACAGAAAAATCCTTTTCCGACAACTGCTTTTTTTATATGTCAAAAACTTCATGACTTTTTATTGCTTTTCTTCTGCCCATTAGCTACAATAATATAAATTAACAGAAAGTTTACCTGCAAAAGCAAAATCATTCATTGCTACCGGTCTTAAAATATGATATGATGGGCACAATCCATGAAACTCAAGGAGGAGCATTATGGAATCCAATAAGGATAAAAACAACCGCAAACCAAGCTCTGGGGACAGTAAGCGGCCCAAGGGCAGTATTTGGGTCGCGTTGATCGTTACTGTAGCCATTATATTGGTGGTCAGCACAGTATATAACTTGATCGTAAAAAGCCAATATACCGAAACTACATTCTCTGACTTCCTGCATGCCATGGAAAGCGATCAGCTGGTGGAAGTGGAGCTGCAGTATGACCGCATTATCTACATGACCAAGGAAGAGGCCGCCAAACCCGTTAGTCAGCAAAAGGCCTTCTACACCGGCCTTCCCAGCGGCGGTGATGCTTTGGCACTTGCCCAGCAGCTGGATGAAAAGGGCGTATCGGTATACCAGCTGATCGTGGAGGACAACTCCACAATCATCATGATCCTGTTCTATGTATTTTTCTTCGCCATTGTTTTCTTTATGATGCGCACCCTCACCAAGCGCATGAGCGGTGAAGGCGTCATGGGCGGATTCGGGCACAGCAAGGCCAAAATGTATATGGAAAAACAGACCGGCGTTACCTTCAAGGATGTAGCCGGGCAGGACGAAGCCAAGGAATCCCTGCAGGAGATCATTGACTTCCTGCATAACCCCCAAAAATATGCAGACATCGGTGCCAAACTGCCCAAGGGCGCGCTTTTGGTAGGCTCTCCCGGTACGGGCAAGACTTTACTCGCCAAGGCCGTTGCCGGCGAAGCCGGTGTCCCCTTCTTCTCCATCTCCGGCTCTGACTTTGAAGAAATGTTCGTAGGCGTTGGCGCAAGTCGGGTGCGTGACCTGTTCCAGCAGGCCACCAAAGTCGCCCCCTCCATCGTATTCATTGACGAGATCGACGCCGTTGGCCGCAAAAGAGATTCCCGTTTTGGCACAAACGACCAGACACTCAATCAGCTTCTGGGCGAGTTGGACGGCTTTGACTCTTCCAAGGGCGTAGTCATTTTGGCCGCCACCAACCGACCGGAAATTCTTGATAAGGCATTGCTTCGCGCCGGCCGTTTTGACCGCCGGATCATCGTTGACCGGCCCAACCTTCAAGGCCGTCTGGACACCTTAAAAGTGCACACCCGGAAGATCAAACTTGCTGAAGATGTTGACCTGCGCAAGATCGCCCAAGCCACAGCCGGTGCAGTGGGCGCAGATCTTGCAAACCTCGTAAACGAAGCTGCCCTGCGGGCTGTACGCAAAAACCGCAAGGCTGTGAATCAAGAGGATCTTTTGGTATCCTTCGAGACCGTCATTGCAGGCACAGAAAAGAAAAATACCGTACTCACCGACACAGAAAAGCGTCTTGTCGCCTATCACGAAGTAGGTCACGCTCTGGTTGCCGCGCTGGAAAAGCACGCCCAGCCCGTATCTAAGATCACCATTGTTCCTCACACCTCCGGTGCACTTGGCTATACCATGCAAATGCCCGAGGAAGAAAAATACCTCAGCACCAGTCAGGAGCTCCTGACCGAGCTGAAAACCCTGGTAGGTGGACGCGCTGCAGAGGACATTGTTTTCGGTGTAAAAACCACCGGTGCGGCCAATGATATTCAACGCGCTACCGCTCTTGCACGGAACATGGTTGCCCAGTACGGCATGAGCGACGCATTGGGTCTTATGGCCCCCGCCACCGTGCAAAATCAATATCTGGACAATCAGGCTTATATGGATTGCTCTCAGGAAACCGCATCCCTTGTGGATAAAGAAGTGCAAAAACTTCTGGATGATGCCTTCGCCCAAGCCAAGCAGCTGCTTACCGAAAACCGCAGTCTGCTGGATGAGATCTCCGAGCACCTGCTTGTAAAAGAAACCATCACAGGCGAGGAACTGATGGCTTTCATCAACCCGCCAAAGAGCGAAGAAAATGCCGACTTAAGCGATATGTAAAGCACTCGGGCGCTGTCTTTCCGGCAGCGCCCGATACGCATATCTCTTCCGCCATATTTTCCGAAAACACCCCTTTACAAACAAGCCTTGTTCTGCTATAATAGCAAAGCTGTAAGGCAAAATGCACCGGTGGCTCAATGGATAGAGCATCGGATTCCGGTTCCGAGGGTTGGGGGTTCGAGTCCCTTCCGGTGTACCAAAACATTCAAACCCGAACCTTTTACCGATTGGTGAAACGTTCGGGTTTGTTGTTTTCTTAAATGATATGAATTAAGTCTTTGTTTGTGGTCGTACAGAGTTGCGCTCTGTACGACCACTTCTTCGTTTCAAAGATTTCTTACATTAAGGAGATTTGAAATGAAGACTACTAAATCAAGAATCTATCTCATTGAAATCTTCAATATATATTGTCTTAATATTATACTTGTCGTAATAGTATTGTGCTTTCAGTGCACTGAATTCTTCGGTGCACTTCTCGTTATCTTTCCTTTTTACAAACCGATAATGTATTTTCCCTTGATTAAGTCTTTGTTTTTTAAAATAGCCAAAGAAATCACTTTTGGTTAGAACCATTGTATCTGGTTTGCTAACACAGCCATTTAATTTATATACGACATAGCGCGAACCAAGATTTTCTGTGAACAGATCTGCGGATTCCTTGATAATTGTAGGAGCGAAACCAAACTTTCTTTGAATTGTATTCTTAATAATTGAATCAAAATTCGTAGTCCATATTTGATTGATATTAAGATTTACGATATTGTTAATGTGTTGAGACTCCAAATCTGATACAGCAGAAAGATTGCTACAGATATCCCTGAAAAAAGACTCTGAGTTATAGTATTTTTTCTAGGTCTGCAAGGAAATACACATCTGAAGAATATTTCTTATAAAATCCTTTTGTTTTCTCCGTGAAAATATCTTGCCATTCTTGTTTTGTTGCATCGCAATCGGTGCCTGCTCCACAAAAAACAGAGAATGTTCCATTCAGCATTTCTTTAACTATCTCATCGATATATTCCATATTTTTTCTGCCATAAGGCACGTTCCTTCTTACGATAATAAATAGTTATTGTAAATTTTTGATGCCGACGCAAAAAACTGTGCTTGAAAGGATGTCTACTATGCAAATGAACAACTTTATGGCGGTGCACGACAACGCCGAGGGTATCATCGGAAAGTTCTTCTACTATTCCACCTCCAATCTTCTGGTCCCGAAGGATAAGTTCATCGAGATCGAACAGGTTTTCGGCTTGCCGAAGGTTAAGCCTGCTAAGGAGTCCAAGGCCGGTGCGTACCGTAGTGCCACTACCGCTATCAAGGACCGTGTGACGGTCAAGGGCGTAACCGGCATGCAGGTCTATCGTATTTACTGCCGGGACAACAAGAAAGAGGATGCCAAGTATATTACCAGAGAACTGGTCAAGGAGGCCCTGAATTCTTGTACCAACGAGTACCAGAAGCTTGCTAACATCTGTTTTGACAAAGAGAATGAAGTGATCTTTGTAGAGAACGAGGTTATGGACCCCGATGTTGATGTCCACGCCTACTGTCAGCAGGCACAGGAGCTCTATGTCCGCTATTGTACCTGTTATACTGCCGATCAGGTGGATGCCGTCATTGACGATATTCTCCTTCGTGTGCAGGCAAACAAAATCAGCATTCACGGCAACCTGTTCTTTATTCCCAAGCAGGTTTCTCCCGTTTCTGAACCTTCTGGAGGATTATATCGCCGCTATAACAAATCAAGGCAGGATCCCGCCTGGGATCCTGCCGTTGGTATTTGTAGGTTATACCATACTATGTAGATCAAAGAAGACTAGAAATTCTGTATGGCTTCGGGCTGCTCGCAGTGGCTGTCTGTACCATGGATTGCAAAATAGATGCAATATCATTTTGCATATGTGTGAAGTTTCGTTATGTATATGAAATATTGCCGTTTATATCACAGGAAAGAGTCATAGTAAACGGAGAATTAATTATAAGCCATTTGGTTAGTTCACCACTTAAAGTGACTGTTCCACCAGATGATGTAAAGGAATTTTGAACATAACTCCAACTTGCATAGGTGTCAGTGTCGGTTACAGTTTTTGATATTACGGTAACAGTGCTTCCATCATAACGGAAAGTGGCTTCAAACTTTATAAAGGCAATGAGAGTATCTCCATCATAAAATGATTTTGATCGATAATATGTCTTATCGGTAGAACGAGTTTGATTAAGAGCAACAACCTCATCAATGACGGTAATCCCATCATTAGTCAAGTATTTAGATGAATAGATAACTTCACCTACATCTTGTGGTCTGGTTTCTGATGCACTGACATGTGGAATTACAGATAATAGCAACAGGGCGCAAAGGATCAAAGAAGTAAATCTTTTCATGAATTATCATCTCCTGATTCAATATAAGTTGTATTCGGGTTTTCTACAGGACCGACATCATCAACTGATGTAATACCTACATTTTTAATAAACCAAATGTAAATGGTCAAAAGAGCCAATGCGGCTATTATAAATGTAATGAGAACCTTAGTGACTAATTTGCTTTTCTGATACTGTGTGCGTTCTTGTGGTGTAGTGTCTGCCAATAGGATTTCAGCCATTTCTTCAGGTGGACCAAATGCGTTATGTAGATCATCTTCCGAAAGACATGTCGCGGTTCCACCGTGGTCATCAAGGTAGATATTGAGAGTATTGTCAAACTGGCGCATTAATCTTGTTTTGGTAGCATTACTGCAATGAAGTTTTCTTCTTAATTGCTTCTTATACTGTGTTATGCCGTTAAACATGTTGATCTTCCTCTCTATTTAGAATGTTATTTACGTTTTCAAAAAAGCAATGATATGTCGAAAGGAGCTGCTTGAGGTGGACTAAACCATCCTCAGTAATGCGATAATACTGTCGACGACGACCGTCAGGTGCATTTCGTTTCTCAATCTCAACAATATATCCTGATTGTAAAAGTCGGTAAATGGCACTATACGGAAATACTATTGAAAGTGCACCATTGCTGCGCTCATTTATTGCAACGGTTAATTCACCAATGTAACAATCTCTTTCCGATAGTAAAAAGAGCATAATTAACTCAGTTAGTGCTTTTTTTAGATTTTCTTCTAGCGCATAGCCAGGATACTTTTCGCTTTCACCAGAAACCATATACTACCCCTGTGCAACACCAACGAATCTAGTAACTCAATACATACATTTTAATCATAGACAAAAATTTAAAAAATGTCAATTGAATTCTGAAATTCTGATTTACTGGAATGAGTAGTTCGATAAAAACTTGTTGCTAACCAATCTTTATAGAAAGATGTGAAATTGTGCGACTAATATACATGCACCGCATTACTGTTTTGCTTGATATTGAGAAGCCTGTAATTTAAACATATAGGCATATTTTCCGTTGGCAGACATTAGTTCATCATATATGTTTGAAATAAATTGAGTCAATGCTATAAAAACGCTTCCAAAAGCGTGAATGCGATTAGTAATGGTTCTGCACAATGTATTAGCTTAAGTATATACAAATTGTTTGAAATAATACGACGAGGAGGCAGTTTGCTGTTAGCTGTTTTTTCTTTTATCATAGCATGCTCTCCTTGTACATAGTAGTGTCAGTCGTAATTTCCGGAGTAGCTAATTTTGTGTGGTGCCTTACAATCCTTTTAAGTATTTGTGATTCACATCTACTTTGCGATAATCATCTTCTCGTAAATCATTTGCCAGCAATTTAGTGAGATTATTGGAAAGCATTCTATCCCAAAAACTGGATTTAACTTTACGCCTCTCTGAGCCATTCAAGCCAATACAGTCGATTATTACTTCTCCGTCTGGTGAGATTAAAGCAGACACATATTGATCCAGTAAGGCATTTCCTAATAGTTCGTTTGCATAGTAGACGCAGTAATAAACGAATGGCAGAGCACCCCATTTTTCGCTACATTTTCGTAGTTGCTCGGGATCAAGTTTGTTTTTTTGTAGATACTCAAAGATGTCACAAAGCAGATATAATTGCATACCATCTTCCATTAGCAAATAAATTGAATTCATGTGTTTATAGTGATGCAGACACATTGCGATAAATTCTTCCAAAGGGTTGAACACATTAATAAGCTGACCACATATTGTTTCTTGATGTGTTTTTTGCAGGATTTCGCCGATATCAGTATGAGTGCAGCTGTCTCCCCAAAAAATATCGAAATTTACATCAACAAATACATAGGGAGATAACTTGTTACCAGTTTGCTTTACAAATGTAGCTGCTTGATGTGTCTGAGTCATATGATAAATAATTTCCTCGCGCGAGTAGGGGATAATTTCACCGCTGCGCACTACCCCCTGTGTAAACCCTTCGGATATAAGAACCTCTTTCACTTCATCATAGGAAGTTCTGGAAATAAGAAGGTCAATATCGTTGGAAAGGCGCATATTTTCATCACCATATGCGTGCTTTGCTAACACAGCGCCTTTTATCACGGCATAAGGAACACTAATTAGTTTTTGCAAGACACCAGAACAAGACGTATATCGTATGTTGTTGATAGTCTTGTTAATGAAATATGTTTTTTGCGCTTTTCCTTGTTTTAACAACAGAAATAAGCATCCGTGTTGCAGCAAAATCTTATCGTAATAGGTATTAGTAGAGTTTCCTTGGTATATTTTTCTAAAAATCGTAAGTATCTCTTGACTATTCTCCGCCATATAACCTCTCCCTAGTGTAAATCTTCTATTCTTCCGAATCTATTATACAAGTGGAATATATAATAATCAATATTATTTTTTTTGAAAAAAATTTGTCAATGAAAAATAAATTGACAACGAAAGCAGAATACTATATCCTAGTAAATGAGGTTAGCAGATAACTTAAATAAAGAAATATGAGGCATAAATATGAAAACTGATATGGTGTATTTCGAAATTGATACAATGTGCAATTTGAACTGTAAGCACTGTTACAACAAGTCAGGATACAAGCACAGTTATATGCAATTTGATGATTTTAAGAATATTATCGACTTTTTCTTGAACAATGAAGAACTAAGTGTCATTTTGGCTGGTGGCGAGCCACTGGTTCACCCGCAGATAAAACAGTTTCTCGAGTATCTAAATCAGCCCTGCAACAAACGATCAGGTGTTGTTGTTGTGACAAATGGTATATTAGCAAAGGATATACTGACTCCATATTTGTTACAAGACAAACCTTTTACAATTCAGATAAGCCTGGATGGAGCAACAGAAGAAACCAACAGCTATATTCGAGGGCCTGGGCACTTTGATAAGGTTGTGTCATATATGAAATTTTTGTCAAAGCAGGGCTACCGCTACGGTATGACAAGAATGACAATTAACAATGTCAACTATAAGGACATAGAAAACTTCTTTTATTTGAATTTAGAATATGGCTTTTTCCCCACATTCTCATTTGTTGTACGGTCCGGCAATGCCGATGAGAATTGGGATAAACTAAATATATCTTATTCCGATCGGTTGAGGTCAATTGAGACAATCAATCGTCTATATGAAAAGAACAAGGCGCAATTTGAAAATGTAGGGAACTTTCAAGAAATGAGGAAGGTTAATATTCAGCCTACGCAAAAATGCTCACTTACAGATCCTGATGCATTTGTCCGTCCATTAATTAAAGTTAATGGAGATATGCAACCGTGTCAACGTCTGTACGACGAAATTTATTCCATGGGAAATGTTATCTCATCACCGATACAGCAAGTTTTTAGTTTTGAGAACGAACAACTTATTGCCTTGCGGCAAATTCTACAAAATCGCGCGCAACTTATGAAAGCAAATTTATGTAAGACTTGCGTTATAAAGGAAAGTTGCGCTTGTGGCTGTCCAGGAAGAGCGGTTGACCACTGCGGAACAATTATGGGGCTAGATTCAGATTGCAAATTAAGGGTACAAAAGTATATTGAGAATAACTTGGTGCATCTTTTCGAAAGATAAAAGGAAGAACGATGAAAAAAAGAAAGCTTATGTTTAATATCCAATGGCATATTACTTCTCTCTGCCCTAATAGATGCAAACATTGCTATATTGATGAGAAATGTGACGATAGCATTACATATGAACAATTTTGTAAGGCATACAGGAAGATAGAAGCTTTTGAAGAACGGAATAGTGTGAGCATTACCCGTATTACCTTATCAGGCGGAGATCCCTTAGTGAATCCCAACGTTTGGAAGATTCTTGATTTTTTACATAAAAAAGGGAAAGAACTTGTAATTTTGGGTATTCCAGAGCAACTAACAGCAGAGAATGTCAGCCACTTGAAAGAACTAGGGGTTTGCAATTATCAGATTAGTTTAGACGGTTTGGAAGAAACACATGATATGATTCGTGGAAAGGGGAGTTTTAGAAGAACAATTGAGGCGCTAAAGTTTATGACAATGCATCAGCTTAATCACTCAGTCATGTTTACTGCCAATTCACTAAACAGCGCCGAACTAATACCATTGATAGAATATCTCGACCATCAGTCTATTCAAACTGATTTTGCTTTTGACTTTATGGTAGGAGACGTTTCCGGCGCAGAGAATATGCCAAGCATGGTTGATGCTGATGATGCAAAAAGAATCTTGATTGCCTATTACGAAGTAAGCAAAGAGTTAACCGCCCATCGATCATCTGTAACCGTGCGTGAAAAAAACGGAATAAGTAAAGTTATTAGAGCTCTTTACGAAGGGGCAATAAACGAGAATGTTCAGAACTATCCTTTTTGTAACGGCTGTACAAACGGGATCTATAGCATTTCAATCCTGCCCAATGGTGATGTGTATCCATGCAGGAGACTTCCCATTAAGATAGGAAATATTTTTTCTGATGAGTTAGATTATATGATCTTTGAACATGATCTCATGCGGAGGTTCAGAGATAGTACTAACTATCAATACTGTGGAGATTGTCAGTATTTTAATATGTGCCGGGGATGTGCTGCGATTTCTTATGCTTTTTCTGGGGATCCGTTTTCCCAATATCCATATTGCTTTATTAAAAAAGAAGCAACATGTGCCCAAAAGGTGAGTTGCCCCTCGTTGGATTCTATAATTAATTGCGAACCGAATCTAAAGCATAATTTAAGCAAAAAAGACTATATACTTCGTTTGTTGAAAATGTACAACGAGATGAAGTAATAGATAAAACAAAAGGAGGTGTAATATATGAAAAATTGGAGAACTCCCAAACTGCAGATCCTCGACATGGCTGAAGTTGCGAAAACAATTAGTGTCAACGCAAGATCAGGTGGCAGCGGATGCGCTTGTGGCGGTTGGTGCGTCTCTTACGGCTGTTATATTTCATGGCTCTAAACAAAATGTTAGGGGAGCGTTTTCGCTCCCCTACGCAACATAATATGTGGCTGAAGGTCTAGCATAGAATGTATAAAAAGGAGAGATATTTATGGGCTATATTATTAGCACTGCATATAGTTTTGATAAAGTAGATGAGAATTTAGTTGCCATCAGCTCTGAAAATGAAAAAGTTATAATCTTAGGGGATGTTGAGCAATTCTTGCTTGAGAGAATACTTGTGATGCCTGAGGCTGAGTTAATTGAAGTGGCAAAGAAAGAGTTTAACCCTAGTGAAAGTATTTCGGAAGATATCCACCAATTCATTCAATCGTTGGTAATGGAAGGAATCATAATAGAAAAGGGCGAAAATGTTGAATCAAGTGACTGTTAAAATTCCTCACGCCAGCCCGATAATTAAAATTAGGTGTTGTGATAACAAACTGTTGGAGTACATTTGCTACAATATGTACCCACACGTGTGCTTTGAGGACATGCATGGTGAAACGCTTTGTTTGTTTATTGATATATCGCTGCGTGACAGTGGATACACCATAAAATGCAACAATCAATGTTTCTTTGCTTGTGATCAAGGGATTGTGTTACGGAGTTTAAACCGAATACTTAATGATGCTATAGTAGCAGATTATCCATATCTGACTATACATTGCGCAGTTCTTTCAAAGGACACGACCAATTACTTGTTTGTGGGCGCTACCGGCACAGGGAAATCAACATTATCTGCATATTTATCCCAAAAGGGATACACCTACTATTCAGACGACAAAGCGCTGGTTGATTGTGAAACGCAAAAGGTTATTCCATTCTTTAAACCTATTCACTTGCGAAAGGGTGGAAAGTTGATCCTAGAGAATAAGTATGGGATTAATATTGGGGAAGAGCGGTTTAACTACGGCGGAGAAGAAAGATATCAGCTTCATTGGCAGTCAAATGATTTTCCGAAAGAGAGAGAACTTCGTATTATTTTTATTAACCGCGAAAATCAGAAAGATGCAGCTATTAAGCAACTATCTGCTGAGGAGTCATTGAGATGTCTTGTTTACAATTTGGTATACACAGGGAAACTGGATCAAAGGATTAAACTTGCGCTTAGATTAGTATCAAAAACAAAGTGCTATTCGCTGTGCTATCATGAGCTCTGGGAGTTAGATGAGTTGCTAAAATAGTACAGATTTATATTCATTTCGAAGGGGTATATGTCTATGAAAAAGATCAGTTCTATTCTCATTATTCTGCTTTGTTTTGCTCTGTTGTTCTCGGCCTGCAATAACACAGAAAACCCTGGCCTGACCGCAGCGACAATCGGTGAAAATACGCTGGATGTGTATTATCTGGCCAGCGATCCTGCCGCGACATTTATTGTCAAAGGTTATCTTTCCAAGGATCCCCATGTAAAACTAAACGCTGTTGCATTTCAAAGTGTAGAGGAAATGGACTTGCGGATCTCTACCGAAGCCATCAGTGGC
>JAZSFE010000048.1:0-24054 GCA_045532105.1 Faecousia sp. | reverse complement strand
TAAGGCTGGTGTTTTGACTTGGCTGTTACGAACCATTATGATGCCACTTTATTTTTTAAAAAAGCAGGTATCTTTGTAATCCCCAGAAATATTTTCTATCGACCTCTATACTCTTGCTTCAAAACCTCTGCCATATCTTCCGGAGATTCCTGACAACCGCCTGCGAGCCACATTTTGATAATAGCATTCAGACCGTTTCTGAAAAATTCAATATGATACTTGATGTTGCTATCAATATGTTCTTTTTCTGCTCGCCTTGTATCGTATATCGAGACAAGGTGTTTGTCGTCGTAACACAGGTTAAAATATGTTTTATAGAAAATCTGATTTTCCTTAATATGCTTAAACATCTTTAGCGCACCGCTACGCTCATTAAAATAATCATAATCGGCAAATAGGTTGCTGAAATCATTTTCGAGTTTTTCTCTTGTTTTATCAGCAAGGTCAAATATATCGATGTAATTCGCATAGAAAGTGCTTCGGTTGAGTCCCGTATTTTTGATAATATCCGAAATGGTTATGTCTTTGATCTCACGGGTTTGCAATAGTTCAATAAACGCCTTTTCGATTTTATCTTGTGAATCCCTGCGTCGCTTGTTATTTTTTACATTCATAGCTTTTTCTCCCATTAATCCAACACTTGCTGATAAATTGATGGTCGCATTTTCTTTTATTCCAACACTTGTTGCCGATTTGATGATTGTTCGATTTTTCAAGAAATATTATACTATAAATGCAATAAAAACACAAGTGTTGGTTTAATGAAAGGAGATTTCAAGATGAAAAAGAGTAGTTTTGTTGCACTCATTATGGGAACTGTAAGTGGGGTGCTTTTCGCACTCGGTATGTGTATGGCGCTTCTGCCGGAATGGAACGCCTTCACAGAAGGCATCATTTTCGGTGCTATCGGTATCGTGCTTGGCATTATTACGGCACTTATCTGGTGTAAGATGGAAAACAAGAAACTGCCGAAAATGAGTGGTAAAAATCTGTTCCGCACCATTTACGCCGTCATCGCCGCTTTGGTGCTTGGCGTAGGTATGTGTATGTGCCTTGTATGGCAGCAAATCATTTGGGGTACGCTCGTCGGTTTGCTTGGTATCATTATGCTGATTGCATTGATCCCGATGATTAAAGGTATCAAATGAATATGCTAAAAATAGCGAAAAATCCTTATATAAGTCTTATTATTAATATTGCTTATGCAGTCGGTAATTGCACTATAGGATTTATCACGCATTCGTGGTGGTTTATTACAGTAGGAGCATACTATACTGTACTTGCCACCACACGCTTTTCTGTTTTGAGAGTAAAGCGAAAGGCAAACGGAAACTCTGATATGGAGTTGTTTGCCAAACGAATTACAGGTATTTTGTTGCTTGTGCTATCCTTCTGCCTGACAGGTGTTAATACTTTATCTGCCATAATGGAGAAAGGCACAAAATTTCACGAAATCGTAATGATTGCGATTGCAACCTATACTTTTGCAAAGATAACAGTTGCTATTATTGGATTGGTTAAATCAAAACGACAAACTTCACCAATCACCGCAACTTTACGAAACATATCATTTGCAGATGCAGTTGTTTCTATTTACACTTTGCAACGCTCAATGCTTGTGTCGTTTCCCGGAATGGAACCGGCGGAAATTTTAGTATTCAACATTTTAACGGGAACAGCAGCTTGGATAGTTGTGCTGATCCTTGGAATCAATCTGATCGGAGGAAAACACGTAGATATGGCTAAATCAAAAATCGTAAAAGCAAACGAAAAAATCGCCGAGGCAGTAACCGGCGGTTACAAGAAAATTGAGCAAGGTGTTGTCGGTGGTTACACCAAGCTTGAAGATAAGTTTGTAGATGCTTACCTCACCAAAGACGGCGAAACCGTTGAAGAAGCCAAAGCAAGATTGAAAGAGAAAAAATAAATAGAAAAAGGGCAGACTTGGTAAAATAATTGCTAAATCTGCCCTTTATATTTTGTTTCGGTGGTCCGAATCCACCTTGTAGGTCGTTGGCATCTATAAAATTGCAACTTGAAAAGTAGGGGTAAAATTAAGAAAAGCCTTGATTTCTCAAGGCTTTTCTGTGCGGCATCTTTTTAGACCGCAACACTTGGTGGGGGAGGACGGATTCGAACCATCGAAGCGATACGCAGCAGATTTACAGTCTGTCCCCTTTGGCCACTCGGGAACTCCCCCATATTTACTTTATTCTGTCTAAACCTTCGCAATCTAACTCTCGTTAAGCACCCAAATTAAAGCCCAGCGAAGCGGGTTTAATTTGGAGAGGAGAAGCAAGGTAGCGTTTGAAAACTTGGCGAACAGCCGAGTTTGAAAGAGCGGACTTTGCTTCGACGATGGAGCCGGTAGACGGACTCGTTCAATCAAGGAGCGGCTCGGTCTAGCCCTCGCCGGCAACGCTCGCTCGCGTTGCATTTAATTGTTCGAGTCTATGAAGTGCCTACGCTCTGATGGAGCCGGTAGACGGACTCGAACCCCCGACCTGCTGATTACAAATCAGCTGCTCTACCAACTGAGCTATACCGGCGGCTCAAACAGAACATGCTTATTATAGCCATGCGCCATGGGTTTGTCAAGTGTTTTTTCTTATTTTTCCACAAGTGTAAAAATGGCGGTTTTTCTATGGTCTGGCATAGAAAAAGAGGCAGTCTAACGACTGCCTCTTTGTTTTAATATTGCTTACTTCAGAGACTCTTCAACAGCAACAGCCACGGAAACGGTCATACCGACCATGGGGAGCGACCCGACCGCCGCCGGGGGCGGAGGAAGGGAGGGGAGCGAGTGGCCGCGGTCGGCAAGAAACAAGCCTGCCTTGACAGGCGAAGTTTCTGCCGGGCACCGCAACAGGGAGAGCAAAGCGACTCAGATCCGCAACCTGCTTGGCAGGTTGCCACCTTGCAACCCCATGGGTGGATAGAGAAAGGGGCAGCCATCAGACTGCCCCTTTGTTTCATTATTGTTTACTTCAGAGCCTCTTCGACAGCAACAGCAACGCTAACGGTCATACCGACCATGGGGTTGTTACCTGCGCCCAGGAAGCCCATCATTTCCACGTGGGCGGGGACGGAGGAAGAACCGGCAAACTGAGCATCGCCGTGCATACGGCCCATGGTGTCAGTCAAGCCATAGGAAGCGGGGCCTGCAGCCATGTTGTCAGGGTGCAGGGTACGGCCTGTACCACCGCCGGAAGCAACGGAGAAGTACTTCTTGCCCTGCTCAATGCACTCTTTCTTGTAAGTGCCGGCAACAGGGTGCTGGAAGCGGGTGGGGTTGGTGGAGTTACCGGTGATGGAAACGTCCACGCCTTCATGATGCATGATGGCAACACCCTCACGGACATCGTCACAGCCGTAGCAGTTAACGGCAGCGCGTTCGCCGGTGGAGTAGGGGATCTTCTTGACGATCTTCAGCTCACCGGTGTAGTAGTCAAACTGAGTCTGCACATAGGTAAAGCCGTTGATACGGGAGATGATCTGTGCAGCGTCCTTGCCCAGGCCGTTCAGGATAACCCGCAGGGGTTCCTTACGAGCCTTATTGGCGGAACGTGCGATACCGATAGCGCCTTCAGCGGCAGCGAAGGACTCGTGACCGGCCAGGAATGCGAAGCACTTGGTCTCGTCACGCAGCAGCATAGCGCCCAGGTTGCCATGGCCCAAGCCAACCTTGCGGTCCTCGGCAACGGAGCCGGGGATGCAGAAAGCCTGCAGGCCAATGCCGATGGCCTCAGCGGCTTCGGCGGCGTTCTTAACGCCTTTCTTAATAGCGATGGCAGCACCAACACAGTATGCCCATGCAACGTCCTCAAAAGCGATGGGCTGAATGCCCTTAACGATTTCGTAGGGATCAAAGCCCTTGGCGGTGCAGATGTCGCGGCACTCTTCCACGGAATTCAGGCCATACTGAGCCAGAACACCGTTGATTTTGTCAATTTTTCTTTCGTAACCTTCAAACAAAGCCATGGTCTCGTCCTCCTCTTATTCGTGGCGGGGGTCGATGTACTTGGCAGCATCAGCAAAGCGGCCGTAGGAACCCTTAGCCTTCTTCAGTGCCTCGTTGGCATCGTCGCCCTTCTTGATGAAGTCCATCATCTTGCCCAGGTTGATGAACTCATAGCCGGTGATCAGGTTGTCAGCATCCAGAGCGATGCGGGTGACATAGCCTTCGGCCATTTCCAGATAACGGGGGCCCTTGGCCTTGGTGGCAAACATGGTGCCCACCTGGCTGCGCAGACCCTTACCCAGGTCTTCCAGAGAAGCGCCCACTGCCAAGCCGTCCTCGGAGAAGGCAGACTGGCTGCGGCCGTATACGATCTGCAGGAACAGCTCGCGCATAGCGGTGTTGATGGCATCGCACACCAGGTCGGTGTTCAGAGCTTCCAGCAGAGTCTTACCGATGAGGATCTCAGAAGCCATAGCGGCAGAGTGGGTCATGCCGGAGCAGCCCAGAGTTTCTACCAGAGCTTCTTCAATGATGCCGTCCTTCACATTCAGGGTCAGCTTGCAGCAACCCTGCTGAGGAGCGCACCAGCCGATGCCGTGGGTAAAACCGCTGACATCTTTAATTTCCTTGACCTGCACCCACTTGCCTTCTTCGGGGATGGGAGCGGGGCCGTGATAGGCACCCTTGGCCACGGAGCACATATGTTGTACTTCGCTACTATAAATCATGGCAAATTTCCTTTCTTTCAAAAGGCGGTGTTGCCGCCTTTGGATTTACTTCTTTGAAAATCGGGATTTTCCGCATATATTATACATAGGCTGAAAGTAATTGTCAATGAAAACCCAAGGGAAAATTCCAGAAAAACCGGGGAAAGAGAAATGATGCTCGGTGCTTGCATTTGCGGTTCGGATGGATTATAATAAATAAACAAAAGGAAACGGAGGGATACGATGACAGCCAAACGGGTCACAACCATAATCATGTGCGCGGCACTGCTGTTGATGATCGTTATGACAGCGGTGGTATATGTGAGGGTATTTCCTGTCATCAATGCCCTGCTGGCGGAGCCGGATATGCCGGATTCTTCTTTAACAGACAATGAGGACACACCGGATGATCTTCCGGATGGTGAAGAAACGCCTGATGAAGGGGAGAAAGACGAGCCGGATATAGAAGATAAACCGGATCATGAGCACATATATTCAACATTAAAGAGCCAGATCAAACCTGCCTGTGAGACTCCTGGGCAGAAGATCTATGCCTGTTCCTGCGGCAAGACCAAGGTGGAGGGCATTCCTGCTCTGGGACATGGACGCGATGGTGTGGGACAGTTGGTTTCGGCTACTTGTACTACGGATGGCTATACAAAGTATACCTGCCCTACCTGTGGTAAGGAGTATCAGCAGGATGTTATCAAGGCTCTGGGTCACGATTGGGTGAAAGGGGAGACAGTGGCTCCCACTTGTACAGAGGATGGCTATACGCCTTATACCTGCAGTCGGGAAAATTGTCCGGAGAAGACCAAACAGGAAGATAAGGTAACAGCCCTGGGGCATAGCTTTGGGCAGTGGGAACTTACCACTGAGCCGGAAGCGGGCAAGCCCGGTGAGGAAAGCCGCGAGTGCGATAACTGTGAGCATATAGAAAAGCGGCAAAGTGAGCTGCTGATCCCGGCGGGCGGTATTACAAAAACGGCTGATGGAACGGGTTTCCGGTATGTGATTTCCGTGGTGGCGAAAGATGCAGCTGGGCAGGATGTTCAGGTGTATTGCTTTACGGTTACCGATCAGGGCAGTTTGCTGGCAGAAGACAGCTTCAGCTATGGCACAGAAGGTTTGGTGATCACCGTAGAAAGTTTGACCAAGGAGCTTAAGGTGACACCTGAGACGCTTGCTGTGACAGTAAACGATGTAGGAGAACTGATTAAGCAATAATAGAAACTCCCGGATACTCAGGTATCCGGGAGTTTTTTGCTTAAAACCGTGTTTTTATGGCGGAAATGCCCTCAGCAAGGCGCTTGTTTGTGTCTTTTTCCAGAATGGCTTCCAGCAGGGAGTATTCGGTCATACTGCCGTGAGGTACAGCCCATGCGCCGGCGTCTGTGCCCGGGGCGAGCAGGCCGCCCAGGTTGGCAAAGTGTTCTACATTTTCAGCAAGGCTTTCGTAAATTTGCGCTACGGCTGTTTCGTTGAAACGGCCTGTGCCCCGGAGGTTGCCTACGGTGGAAAGGGTGGGCACCCAGACAGTGCCGGATTCTGCCATGGCGGCAAGGGCATCGGCGTCCAAATAAGCGCCGTGTTCTATGGAATCAACGCCGGCTTTTGCGGCGGCCTCTACGGTGCGGGCACCGTTTGCATGGGCCATAACGGCAAAGCCTTCTTCGTGCGCAATGTGGATAAGTTCGCGAATAAGTTGGGGAGGGAGACCATCTTCGGTGAGAATGCCAAAGCGGTCAAAATCCATAAGCCCGGAGATCATGATTTTAATAAAATCCGCGCCGTTTTCCCGGTGCTGGCGCACAAGCCTTGCATATTCTTTCAGATCTTTGTAGCATATGCCGATAAAGCTTCCGTAATGTCCTTCTAAAACCAGAGGCGCAAGGGGTGTGCGGTAGGTAATGCCGTATTCACCGGATAATTCTCTGGCGATTTTTCCCACGCCCCAGCGGTCACCGCCGTCGCGCAGGTATGTAAAACCCAGTTTCCGGTAATGCTCCAGCGTTTTTTGCACAAAGGGGATGTCCGGGCCTGCGCTGTGGCGGCCGATGGCGCAGCGCCAATTATTTCCGTCCAGCAGCATATGCATATGACAGTCACAGTACATAGAACCCCTCCTTTTTTGGGTATTATACACCCGGAGGGAGAAATTGTAAATATTTTAAGAAGTCGCTTGCCCACAATCTCGCTGTGTGTTAAAATAACAAAAATGTATTTGTGTGCCGTTATGGCAGCTAGGAGGATAAAGATCCATGATAAGACGCTTGGCCCGGTGTGTCCGGGAATATAAATGGGCGGCAATACTTTCGCCCATCTGCATGATTGGCGAGGTGGCTATGGAGGTCACCATTCCTTTGGTCATGGCAAAGCTTTATGACTACGGTATTGCGCTGCAGGATTCTGCAGTGGTGGTGCGGCAGTCCATCCAGTTGGTGATCCTTGCTCTGCTTTCTTTAAGCTTTGGCGTTGCTTCAGCCTTTTTTGCATCCCGGGGCGCAACCGGTTTTGCCAAGAATTTGCGGCATGATATGTTCCACCGGGTGCAGAATTTTAGTTTTGCGAATATTGATAAGTTCTCCACTGCGTCTATCGTCACCAGATTGACTTCGGATGTGGCCAATTTGCAGATGTCCTTTCAGATGATGATCCGTATGGCTATCCGCAGCCCCATGATGCTGATTTTGGCGCTGGTGTCGGCCATGCGCATTAGTGTAAAGCTGAGCTTGGTTTTCTGTGTGGCGCTGCCGATCTTAGTGGTGGCGCTGGTATGCTTGATCCCTGCGGTGTTTAAGATTTTTGACCGGGTGTTCAAGACTTACGATAAGCTGAACAATGTGGTACAGGAGAATATTCACGGCATCCGGGTAGTTAAGAGCTTTGTGCGGGAAGAAAAGGAAACGGAGAAGTTTACGGAAACATCTCATTCCATTTTCCGGGATTTTTGCAAGGCAGAGCGGATCATGGCGCTGAACAGTCCCATTATGCAGCTTTGCGTGTATGGTTCCATGATCGCAATTTCCTGGATCGGCGCGCACATGGTGGTGGCATCGGGGAATAACCCGGATCTGGGACTTACCACAGGTCAGCTATCTACCATGTTTACCTATGTAACACAGATCCTGTCTTCGCTGATGATGGTGAGCATGGTGTTCGTGATGCTGACCATGTCCCGCGCCCCGTTAAAGCGTTGTTATGAGATTCTTGTGGAGGAATCCGACCTTACAAGTCCTGCAGAAAATGCGGTGACGGAGTTGAAGGATGGCTCTATTGATTTTGAAAATGTGGGCTTCCGGTATTCTGCCAAGGCAAAACACCGGGCCTTGAAAGAAGTGAATCTGCACATTCCCTCCGGCGCTACGGTGGGTATTTTGGGCACTACCGGTTCCAGTAAGACCACTTTGGTACAGTTGATTCCCAGATTGTATGATGTGACGGAGGGCAGCCTAAAGGTGGGCGGCGTGGATGTCCGGGAGTATGACCTGGAGGTGCTGCGGGATCAGGTGGCTATGGTGCTGCAGAAAAATGAACTGTTTTCCGGTACGATCAAGGAAAACCTCCGCTGGGGCGATCCGGATGCTACGGATGAGCAACTGATTCATGCCTGCAAGCTGGCCTGCGCCCACGATTTTATCGCGGCAAAGCCCGATGGGTATGACACCTATATCGAGCAGGGCGGCACCAACGTATCCGGCGGCCAAAAACAGCGGCTGTGTATTGCCCGGGCGTTGCTGAAAAAGCCGAAGATCCTGATTCTGGACGATTCTACTTCTGCGGTGGATACCCATACGGACGCTATGATCCGGAAAGCTTTTCGGGAGGAGATTCCCGGGACAACCAAGCTGATCATTGCTCAGCGGGTTGCCTCGGTGCAGGATGCAGATTTGATTATCATTCTGGAAAACGGTACGGTCAGTGCAGTGGGCACGCATGATGAGCTCCTCCAAAACTCTGACATTTACCGGGAAGTCTTTTATTCTCAGCAGAAAGGGGAGGATGAAGTATGCCCCCAGTAAGAATGCGCGGTGATGGGCGCAAGGCAAAAGCGCCGAAGAAAACCCTGCTTCGTCTCCTCAGCTATATGAGAAAGTATATCCCCACCCTGTTTGCGGTGTTGGTTTGCATCGTGGTGTCGGCATTCGCCCAAACTAAGGGCAGCGAGAACATCGGCAATTTGGTGGATGATTATATCTTGCCCATGGTGGAGCAGGGATCAAGCGATTACGGCCCTCTGGTAAATTATCTGTTGGGGATCGCCGGGATTTTTGCCGCGGGTATGGTAGCTGCGTTTTTGCAGCAGTATCTTATGGTCTCTGTGAGCCAGGGAACGCAAAAGAAGATTCGGGACGATATGTTCACCAAGATGCAGAGACTGCCCCTTCGCTATTTTGACAGCAATACTGCCGGTAATATCATGTCCCGGTATACCAGCGATATTGATACCCTGCGGCAGATGATCTCCCAATCCATTCCTCAAACGGCATCGTCTATTATCACAGTTACGGTGATCCTTGTTGCCATGCTTCGCACCTCTTGGATTTTGACGTTGGTGACAATGGTGACAGTGGTAGGTATTATGATGGTGACTGTTGCTGTGGTGAGCAAAGCCGGAAAGTATTTTATTGGTCAGCAGCAATCCTTGGGCAAGCTCAATGGCTTTGTGGAAGAAATGATCCACGGCCAAAAAGTAGTTAAGGTGTTTAATCACGAAAAGGCCAACAAGGAGACCTTTGATAAGCTTAACGAGGAACTTTGCGAGAATGCCTATACTGCCGGAAAGCTCAGCAATATGATGGGCCCGGTGAACAACAATCTGGGATATATCCAGTATTCTATTTTGGCTGTGGTGGGCGGAATTTTGATCGTTACCTCCGGCGGCGAGCTGCTGAGCGTAGGCAATCTTATGACCTTTATGCTTCTTAGCCGGTCGTTTAATATGCCTATTTCTCAGGTGAGCAATCAGATCAACTCCATCGTTATGGCATTGGCTGGCGCAGAGCGGATCTTTGAGCTGATGGATGAGCAGCCGGAAACGGATGAGGGATATGTGACGCTGGTCAATGCCAGAATCGACGAAAACGGCAATGTTACCGAAAGTAAGGAGCGCACCGGTCATTGGGCATGGCGGCATCCTCATCAAGCTGACGGAAATGTGACCTATACGGAGCTGAAAGGCGAGATCACCATGGACACCGTGGATTTCGGCTATGTGCCGGAAAAGCAGGTGCTTCATGACATTACGCTGTATGCAAAACCCGGTCAGAAAATCGCGTTTGTGGGTGCTACCGGTGCAGGAAAGACTACGGTGACCAATCTGATCAACCGGTTTTATGACATTGCCGACGGAAAGATCCGGTATGATGGTATTAACATCAACAAGATCTGTAAGAGCGACCTGCGGCGGAGTTTGGGCGTGGTTTTGCAGGAGACGAATTTGTTTACCGGCACAGTAATGGATAATATCCGTTACGGAAAGCTGGATGCCACGGATGAAGAATGTATCCACGCGGCAAAGCTTGCCAATGCCCATGATTTCATCACCCGCCTGCCGGACGGTTATGATACCCTGCTGACAGGAAACGGCGCAAGCCTTTCTCAAGGTCAGCGTCAGCTCATCGCCATTGCAAGAGCCGCTGTGGCAGATCCTCCTGTTATGATCCTGGATGAAGCAACTTCTTCCATTGATACCCGCACGGAAAAACTGGTGCAGGACGGCATGGATGCGCTGATGCAGGGCAGAACAACGTTTGTCATTGCCCACCGGCTCAGCACCGTCATGAATTCCGACTGTATTATGGTGCTGGATCAAGGCAGGATTATTGAACGGGGTACGCATAAGGAATTGATTGCCCAAAAGGGAACGTACTATCAGCTGTATACCGGAGCGTTTGAGCTGGAGTGATAGGGGGGCGCTTGCTTTTTGGCTGCCTCTATGATAAATTGATGTTATTCTATGCCCGCCCAGCGGGAGAAAGAGGACACTTATGTTCTGTAAGTACTGTGGGAAAGAGCTTCCGGAAGGCATTAGCCTTTGCCCGGAGTGTGGGAAAGACAATAAGCCGGGATTTCCTTGGAAACCGGCGGTGGCCACGTTGGGTTGTGTGGTGCTGCTGGGCGTTTTGGCCTGGTTTTTGTATTTTGGCATTACAGGAAGACTGTTGCCTAAGAAAAATGATGTTTACTACAAGGAAAACTATACGGTAGACGCAGATCAGGCTGCGGCCAATCAAAACAATGTGGTGGCTACAATGGGCGAAGACAAGCTCACAAACGGCCAGCTGCAGGTGTTTTACGGAATGCAGATCATTGATTACCTGCAAAATAACGGCGCCGTATTTGATTACAAGGCATCTTTGGCAGATCAGGTTTGTGACAAGGAAACCGGACTTACCTGGCAGCAGTTTTTTCTGGAAGCTGCACTGAACACATGGAAACAGTATCGCCTGATCACCAATAAGGCTATTGCTGCCGGGTACACCCTTCCGGCAGCGCGGCAGCAGGAATTGGATGGCCTGTATGATGAGATAAAGGAATTGGCCGAAACACACAAGTTTGAAAGTGTTGAGGCGCTGATCCATGCAGATGTGGGTCCGGGCTGCACCTTTGAGGATTATAAGTATTATTTTGAGTTGTATTATTACGGCGAGTTGTATTATAGGGAAATGGCCGGCAAGCTGGAAGTAAGCACAGAGGAGATGGAGTCTTACTATCTGGAGCATAAGGCTAATTTTGAAGCAAACGGGATCAATAAGGAAAGCGGTATCCTCGCGGATATTTATCAGATCCTGATCAAGCCGGAGGGTGGCACTGCCGGCGCAGACGGAAAAACAAAGGTCTATACTGAAGATGAATTTGCGGCCTGCAGGCAGGAGATCCAGAACATTCTGGATACATGGCTGGCCGGAGAGAAGACGAAGGAAAGCTTTGCTGCGCTGGCAAAGGAAAAGTCTGAGGATTCCAATACGGCTTCTAAGGGTGGATTGATTTCCTATTTGTATAAGGATTATTTGACCACGGTGGATGTGCGCCATATTCTGTTACAGCCGGAGGGCGGCACTCAGGACGCAACGGGCAAGACCACTTATACTGTGGAGCAGTGGCAGGCTTGTTATGAGAAGGCACAAAATCTGCTTAATTTGTACCTTAGCGGCAATAAGACTGAGGCAGAATTTGCAGAACTGGCAAAGAACCACACAGCCGACGGCAATGGCTCCGTGGGCGGCATTTATATGGATGTGCCGCTGAATTATATGGTAGAGCCTTTTGAAAAGTGGATCTTTGACAGCAGCCGTCAGCCGGGGGATACGGATATTGTGAAAACGGATTATGGTTATCACATCATGTACTTCGTTCATCGGGATGATGCTGTGGATCAGTGGGTCTTTAACGAAAGCCGCCAGGCCGGAGATTATGAGATCATTCAGGCGGATAATGGCTGGTATTTGGTGTACTACGCCTATGGTGAGCAGGGATGGATCCGTCTTGCGGAGGCAGGCGTAATGGAACAGAAGGCCGAACAGTTGCTGGATGAGCTGCTTACCGGTGCGGAAATGAAGGTAAAATATGCTTCCATCGTGCTGGGTGAGGCAGACCTGTAAGAGATAAGAGTTTAAAAACCGGAGCGTAGATCGCTCCGGTTTTTCTTGTTCCTTCGACATTTTTCGCAAAAAGTCTTTACGAAAAAACCTTGTTGTGTTATATTACGTAAAGTAATGCGTTGCGATAATAATTGGGAGGTTTCTATGGAAAGCACCAAACAAAATCAAAATTTAACCAAAATGCTGGTAGCCATGGTCGCTGTTTTGGCGGTTATTTTGGCTGTGGTGATTGGTATTGCGATTAGTACACATATTGGCGGCAAGACCCCCCAAAACGGTGATTCTTCTTCCCAGGATGCACCTCAAAACGATCTGTCTCATGTGGAATTGTCCGTGACCCCTGATTTTCAGCAGGGAAAGGTCACAGTAGCGGAAACAGCCGTTTTTGAGGGCGTGTCTGATCCCGGCCAGAGCCTTACGGTAAACGGTGTGGCGGTTGAGCGTCAAAGCGATGGCACATTTACCTGCAGCGTGCCATTGGAAGTTGGAAAGAATACGATTGTTTTTGACCATAAGGGAAAGCAGGAAACCTTTGAAGTGGAGCGCAGATATGCCATCCAGTTTTTCTCTCCTGCTGACGGCGGAAGCTATGGCAGCGGTGCAACAGTTCGGTTTGAGGTATCTGCCCGGGAGGGCAGCGAGGTGACCGTATCTTTCAATGGAAAGACCATAACATTGGAAAAAGCGGATAATCAGCAGGGCAATGGCGTTGCTGAGGATTTTGCTCTTTATACCGGCGCATATACTTTGCCTACCGGCAACACACAGGATAAAGACCTGGGAGCAGCTACTTTTACTGTGGTGTGCGACGGAAAAACGGAGCAGGTGACTACCGGCAGCATTGTTTGCCAAAAGCCGGCGCAGATCTTAGCATCCAATCCCGGCGTGACCCCGCCTTACGGCGATTATATCAATGTTGGCTCCGGTTATATTGCCGAGATCGTGATTGATACGGCAGAGACCTTTGACGGCAAAACTACGGATGATTATTCCCATCCTACCAACAATTACCTGCCTAAGGGTACGGTGGACTATTGCTCCACGCAGTTGGTGGAAGTGGGCAAGCTGCAGTACATACAGCTGCGTTGCGGCCGACGGGTGTATGTGGATAAGCGCAATATTCCCGTAACTCAGAGGACGGATGTGGCGGACTGCTATGTGGGAACATTGCCGGATCATAATGAGATCGAAGTGGTGTCCATGCAGCAGGCGGGCAATCACACAGTGCTGACGCTGGATTGCTTGTGGAAAGCACCGTTCTATTTTGATATTTTGCCTCAGCGGTACTCAAATCCTGACGGCGGCTCCGGACGCAGCTATGAGATCGCCGATTTCACAGCGACGCATATTGACATTACCCTTTGCTATACCACGGAATTTACCGGGCAGGTACAGATCTCTGAGGATAATCCTTTGTTCAAATCTACCGAGGTGATCCAGAATGCATCGGATTGCATTTTGCGTCTGCACTTAAAGAAAACCGGCGGTTTTTATGGCTGGGACAGTTATTATAACGAAGAAGGACAGCTTTGCTTTGAGTTCCTCAATCCTGCTAAGGTTACAGCGGCAGACAATGCTTACGGTGCAGATCTCGCCGGTGTGCATATTATGATCGATGTGGGCCACGGTGGTTATGACGGCGGCACTACCGGCACTGATGCCGAGGGTAATCGCTGGTCGGAATCCGGTAGAAATATGGATCTTGCCTATGCGCTTCGTACGGAATTGGAGAAAATGGGCGCAACGGTTACATTTAACCGGGAGGGTGCGGTAACCATTACCGCAGATGAGCGGATCTCCATTTTGAAAAATGCCAAACCCGATCTTTGTGTGGCTGTGCATCATAATTCTCTTGGGGCGGGTTACGAGTATTATAACGGTTTTGAAACCTTCTATTACACGCCTACCTCCATGCTGGTCACCAAACAGGTCTATGAGCGGACAAAGGCAGCAGGAATTTATAATTCCTCTGAAATGCGCTGGAGTAACTATTATGTGGCTCGCCAGACGGTATGCCCTGTGGTTCTGACAGAGAATGGATATATGACCAATCAGTCTGATTTGAGTGGCACATTGGATCCTGTGGTGATCCAAAAGAAAGCAGTGGCCATTGCTCAGGGCGTGGCGGATTACTTCCTGCTTATCAATAAGTGATTATAAAATCTCCGTAATGCATTGCATTACGGAGATTTTTACATATGGTGAATCTTTAACTGATGTTGAAAAGGGAAACGGATCAGCTCATTTCCGTTTAAGTCACACCCGTGCATATCCACAGCAGTGACTTGCCGGTTTTCATAGGAGGTGTAGTAGTAAATGCCTTTGGATGTGTTACAGCAGCTGCTGTAACGGGTGTATTCAAACTCCTCTGGGGAGACTTCTGCAATGCCCCGAGGTTGGGCAACGAAGTCCAGCATATGAAAGAATTGACTGATACTGGAGCATTCGTCTTCAGCGGATATGGCGTTGTTTCGAATAAATGCTGCCCGCACAAAACGAGAGGCAGAGGAAAGATCCCCCGGAAGACCCATGCCGCCCATACCTAAACTATATGGCTGAATGGTAAGCTTTTGGCTAAAAAGGTTTATGGGTATGGTGGGGGAAACATGCATATAGTCAGATAAATGCAGCAGGTGATAGGGGAAAGGTGGATTGTTTGTGAGCACACCTACCGGATTGTCATAGATCTGCAAACCCTCTTTGGTGGATTCTAAAGTGAAGGCGGTATCCTTGTCTGCGATCAGCCAGTGCAAGGGCGTAAAAGGGAATCTTTCGTCAAAGGGCTTATCCCAAAGGTTGAGATAGGAAAGCTTTTCTTTTGCTTCTATCGCGGTGGTGCAGGTGCTTAAGAGCCAGGGGGTTAATTCAAAGGAGGCGATGTTAATTTTGTTGGGATCGGCATGGAAATACATGGCATTATCGGGAAAATTCAGACCGGCGATACTCAAGCCGCATTCGTTCGTGGCCTCATAGTAAAGGGGGTAGTTCTCTGCTACTGTGGCCATTCCAATCATGGCATAATGGCAGTCCAGACGCTGGCCGTTACGGAAGATAAAAGGATAGTTTCTTGGGGTGACGGTGACGGTTTCGTCGTATCCGTAATGAAGATCCAGATTTCTGCCGAAGTAAAAGTCCCGGGTTTGGTAGGTGATGGCTGTACACATAAAAAGACCGCCCCTGTTTTGTTTTTGGTAGTTTTACCACAGGGGCGGTCTTTATTCAGGACGGGTTTAAAAGATTACACGAAGGGGCAGGAATGGAAAATTTCCGAGGAAATGCTGCGATATTCTTCAAGATCAGTGGTTTTCCGCAGTCGTTTCCACAGCTTGTCGGAATCTGCAAAATGCTGATGGAGGAAACCCCAGTGTTCTTTCATGCGGAACATGGCATTGCGGCTGCCACCGAACAGGGAAAGGTAAGTCTCCAAAAGCTCGTTGGTGAAGGCCTCCAGTGTTTGTACATTTGTGCCATTGGGTGTGAACATGCCGGGATCGCCCAAAAGGCCTCTGCCCACCATAATAGCATTTAAGTGGGGGAACTGTGATTGTAGTTTGGTAAATTGCTGCAGATCGGTAACATCTCCGTTGTAGCAAAGCTTATGCCGGCAGTTGGCAGCGGCATAACGGAACATTTCCATATTCACCTCACCGTCGTAAAACTGCTTTCGCACCCGGGGGTGAATGATCAATTCTTCTAAGGGGTACTGGTTCAGCAATTCCAGCAGCTTTGAAAATTCTTCCGGGTTTTCCATGCCCAATCGAGTCTTTATGGAAATGGGGATCGTGGCGGCAGAGAAAACGGCATCCAAAAAACGATCCAGCTGTTCAAGATCCCGGAGCATACCTGCGCCCTTGCCTTTGGCGACCACAGTACCCGAGGGGCAGCCGAGATTCAAATTCACTTCTTTGTAGCCGCGTTGGACGCATTGGCCAGCGGCCCAAAGAAAATCTTCTGCTACCTTGGTAAGCAGCTGTGGAATAGCACAAAAGGGTTCGCTTTCGGCATAGGGCAGTTCCCGTTGCTCGCGATTTGTCAGAGCACGGTGGACAGTAGGGGATAGAAAGGGCATATAATATCTGTGGATGCCGGAGAAGTATTTGTGATGCGCGCGACGATATACGCTGTCGGTTAATCCCTCCATGGGCGCAAAATATACTTGCATGGCCATGCTCCTTTCTGCTTTCTGCTAGTATTAAAACATAAATGCCACCCTTTTGCAAGGGTGGCATTTGGTATCAGATTTCCATGATCACGGGTAAAACCATGGGATTTCGCTTGGTGGTCTTAAAAAGATAACCGGACAGATCGTTTTTGATGGCGGATTTGATAGCCGCCCAATCCCGGGTGCGCTTGCGTCCGCAGCGGTCAATGGCCTCCATGGCCACATTACGCAGTTCCTCCATCAGCTCCTCGGATTCTTTGACATAGATAAAGCCGCGGGTGATGATGTCCGGGCCGGAGATCACACTGCCATCTTGGCTGCTCAAATTGACACATACCACGATCATGCCGTCCTGGGCCAGGTGCTTTCTGTCCCGAAGAACCACGCTGCCCACGTCGCCTACGCCGGCACCGTCTACAAATACTTTGCCAGCAGGCACAGAACCGCTCACCTTACAGGTCTTTGAGGACAGCTCAATAACGCTGCCGATCTCTGCGATCTGAATGTTACGGGGATTCATGCCCATGGCCTGCGCCAGCTTGGAGTGGATCTGCAGCATGCGCTGCTCACCGTGAACGGGAATGAAGAATTTGGGCTTCACCAGGCCATGCAGGATCTTCAGCTCTTCCTGGCAGGCGTGGCCGGAAACGTGCAGACCCTCGCTTTTTTCATACACCACATCTGCACCCTTGCGGTACAGTTCGTTGATGATCCGGGAAACAGCTTTTTCGTTGCCCGGAATGGCAGATGCGGAGATGATGATCCGATCACCTGCGGTAATATCAACCTGCTTGTGGGTGGAAAATGCCATGCGGTATAAAGCGGACATATTCTCGCCTTGAGAACCGGTGGATACAATGACCACCTTGTTCTTCGGCAGGTTTTTAATGGCGGCCAGATCTACCAAAGTACCGGCTTTGATTTTTAAATAACCCAATTCCTGAGCGACCTTCAGCATATTTTCCATGCTCCGACCGGAAACGGCTACCTTTCTGCCGTAGCGCTGAGCAGTGGCAAGAACGGCTTGCAGGCGGTGCATGTTGGAGGCAAAGGTAGTGACGATGATCCGCTGATCGCAGTTCTTAAACTGGCGGTCCAAACCCTCTGCCACAACATTTTCACTGGGGGTATAGCCGGCCCGCTCCACATTGGTGGAGTCTGCCAGCAGAGCCAGAACGCCCTGTCTGCCCAGTTCGCCTAACCGGCCTAGATCCATCATGCCATCCTTGGCGGTGGGATCGATCTTAAAGTCGCCGGTCATGACCACAGTGCCCACCGGGGTTTTAATGGCAAAAGCCACAGCGTCGGCAATGGAGTGGTTTACATGGATAAATTCCACGCTGAAGCAGCCTGCTTTGACCACATCGCCGGGTTTGTGGGTGTGTAGTTTTACCTGGTCGGCCAGGCGGTGCTCTTCCAGCTTCAGCTTAATAAGACCGTTGGTCATGGCTGTTCCGTGGATGGGGCAGTTCACCTGCTGCATGCAGTAGGGGATAGAGCCGATATGGTCTTCATGACCGTGGGTGATAAACATGCCCCGCAGCTTTTTTTGGTTGGCGACCAGATAGGAAAAGTCAGGGATCACCAGGTCTACGCCGTACATATCTTCATCGGGGAAGCCTACACCGCAGTCCACTACGATCATATCTTTTCCATACTCTAAGACGGTGATGTTCTTGCCGATCTCATCCAAACCGCCCAGAGGGATGATCTTTAATTTTTCTGCCAAATAAAATCATTGCTCCTTTCAAAATAGGCCAAAAGGCCATAACAAACAAGCAACCGCCTGCCCCCGCCGGTGGCCCTGAGTCGCCAGCAGCAAGGGAAAACGCCTGCAAACTATACGTTTTCGGGGTAGACGGCACGGCTGTGCCAAGGTCTGCAAAAATAGGTGCGGGTCTGTTCACCCGGCACATACTGTGGTTAGTATAACACATTTTTAAGGAAAAGTATACCTTAATTTTCCTACGGGGTTCGACAACAAAGAATGAGCAGGAAATTTTATTCGGTTTTTTGGGAAAAATCGTAAAATCAGTTGCACCTTGGGTGCGGATTTGTTATAATACCCAGTATAGTATGGGTATATAGGCGCTAATGGTAAAACTGGGGAGGGATGAAGCATGAGCAAAAAGCAAAAACGGCTGTTTTGGCCGGGTCTTTGGCTTTACTTTTTGGTGATGGCCATTTTTGCCGGTGCAGCATTGCTGTTGGAAGAATATGTTCTTGGCGGCGTGGAAGCTGTGTTGACTTTGCTTCTCGGCCTTTATTATATTTTGGTGAGAAATTATCGCCGCAAGGATATTCAGCATTTTGTTAAAAAGACTTTTCCAACCAACGAATTGACCAACGAGGGAGAAATTCCCTTTCCTCTTGCTGTAGTGCGGTTGGGTGACGGGGCTCTGCTTTGGGCCAATGACCGGTTTTCTGAAATGACCGGATACCAGGATAAATATTTGGAGCAGCCTTTGTCTGCTGTGCTGCCTAATTGCAATTTGGATTGGTTGGCAGCCGGCAAAAAGGAATCTCCTTATGATATTACCATCAATACCCGCAGATACCGTGTCCATGGTACCACCGCCCGGGTGGGCAATGCAGATGACATGGTGCTGGGTATGCTGTATTTCTGTGATTTGACAGAGTTGTATCAGGTGCGGGATGAGTATATCCGTTCCCGTCCGGTCACGGGCATCATCCTTATCGACAATTACGAGGAATTGACCAAGAATTTGACGGAAGCGGGCATTTCCAGTCTGAATGCAGAGCTGAACAATACGATCACCAAATGGACGGAGGAGTATCACGGACTGCTTCGCCGGCTGGAGCGCAACCGTTTTCTGTTTGTTTTTGAGAAAAAGGATTTAAAGCGGGCCATTGCCAACAAATTCTCCATTTTGGAGGAGATCCATGGGATCGAAAATCCCTCCGGCCTGGCGGCTTCTATTTCCTTTGGCTTGGGCGTGGATGCGGAGAATTTTGAAGAGAGCTATAATTTTGCCGCCCTTTCCATTGAGATGGCGCTGAGCCGCGGCGGTGATCAGGCGGTCATTAAGGATCGGTTTAACTTTACTTTCTACGGCGGTCGGAATAAGGAAGCGGATCAGCGGAGCAAGGTTCGTTCCCGTGTGACGGCAAATTCTTTGATGGAACTCATCGGCCAGAGCAGCCAGGTGTTCATCATGGGTCATAAGAACGCGGATATGGACGCTGTGGGCGCGGCTATGGGCATTAGTTGCATGTGCCGCAAGAAGGGCAAAAAAGCCTATATTGTTCTGGATCTGGAAAGAAATATGGCAGACAGACTGCTGGACGAGATCCGGCAGACACCGGAGTATCGGGATACCTTTATTTCCGGTCAGGAGGCTTTGCTTCTGTGTGATAACCATAGCACCCTTGTGGTGGTGGATACCAATCGCCCGGATCAGGTGGAGTGCCTGCCCTTGCTGGAGGCGATTCCTAAGGTCTGTGTTGTGGATCATCACCGTCGGGCAGCGGATTATATCAATCCTGTGGTGGTAAATCTCCATGAGCCCTATGCTTCGTCTGCAGCGGAGCTGGCAACGGAATTGCTGGTCTATTCTGTGGAGAAAGCAGATGTTTTGCCCATAGAAGCAAAGAGCTTGATGGCAGGTATTTTCTTGGATACCAAGAGTTTTCATGTGCGCACCGGTGAGCGTACTTTTGAGGCGGCAGCCGTGCTGCGGCAGTGGGGTGCAGAACCGGTGGAGGTCAAAAAGCTTCTGCAAAATGACTTCCAGGACACTATGGCAAAGTATCAGATCATCAAATCCTCCCGGCTGTACCGCCAGGAGATCGCCATTGCAGCGCTTAATTCCGGTACATCCAGGACATTGGCTGCCCAGGCGGCAGATGAATTGCTGAATATCAGCGGCATTACAGCCTCTTTTGTGCTGTATCCCGAGGGAGATCATGTGATCGTTTCCGCCCGTTCCATTGGCCAGACCAATGTGCAGATGGTATTGGAGCCTTTGGGCGGTGGCGGCAATACGGCAACAGCCGGTGCACAGATCCCCAATAGTACGGTCAAGGATGTTTTGGATCAGTTGGTGGCATCTATTGATGCTTTCTATGAAGAATAAGGAGAAAATAAATGAAGGTTATTTTATTACAGGATGTTAAGGGTAAGGGTAAGAAGGGTCAAATGATCGAGGTCTCTGATGGCTATGCCCGTAACTATATGCTGCCTAAAAAGGTGGCCATTGAGGCAACCCCCGATGCGATCAATACCATGCGTATGAACGATAAGGCAACCCAGGAGCGCATTGCCAAGGAAAAGGCAGAGGCTCTGGCGCTTTCTCATCAGCTGCGGGAGATGACGCTGGTGGTAACGGCCAAGGGCGGCGGTGCAGGCCGGTTGTTCGGTTCTGTGACCAACCAGGAAATTGCCGATGCGCTGAAGGCCAAAGCCGGCATTACCCTGGATAAGCGGAAGATCGTGATCGCAGATCAGATCAAAGCTGTGGGCACATATACTGTGACCTGCAAGTTAGGTTATGAGATCAATGCGCCCTTGAGTGTGAAGATCGAAGAAGCATAACGAGCGTTTTTATTTTATCAGTAGAGGAGAGAGAACATGGATGAAGCATTATTGAACCGGCAGACGCCCCATTCTTTGGAGGCAGAGCAGTCTGTGCTGGGTTCCATTCTCATTGACAGCCGCTGTGTGGCGGATGTGATCGGAATCGTGAAGCCTGAGGACTTCTATTTGCAACATAATAGGGAGATCTATGAGGCTGTTTATTCCATGTTTAATTTCTCCCAGACCATTGACCCGGTCACTGTCTTGGAAAAGCTCAGAGAATTGGGCTATTACCATGAAAAGACACGGGATTATGTGCTGCAGCTTATGGAGGTCACTCCCACTGCGGCCAATGTGGTAAGCTATGCCAATATTGTACGGGATCTTGCCATGCTGCGGGGGCTTTCCAAGGCCGCAGACGAGATCCAGGAGACTGTACGTTCCCAGGTGGGAACACCGGCAGAAATGCTGGAGGCTGCAGAGAAGAAGATCTACGCTCTGCGTAAGGGCGAGCGGGGAGATTCTTTGGAGCATATCGGCACAGTGCTGCATAAGGTCTATGACCATCTTGCAGAGCTGGCTCAGTCGGATTCTGCCATTCCCGGTCTTTCCTCGGGCATGCGGGATCTGGATACGAAGATCAACGGCCTGAATAAGTCGGACCTGATTTTGGTGGCTGCAAGACCTGCTATGGGTAAGTCCGCATTCGCTTTGAATATCGGCGTGAATGTGGCGAAGAAGTATAAAAAGACCGTGGCGATCTTTAACCTGGAAATGTCCCGGGAGCAGCTTGCTATGCGGCTTTTGGCCAATGAGAGTTTTATTGAGTTGCAGAAATTGGCCACCGGTAAGCTTAGCGAGGAAGAATGGGTTAAGCTGGGCATGGCGTCGTCTGCCCTGAGTCAGACGGATATTCGCATTGACGACAATCCTTCTGTAACAGTGGCGGACATTAACGCAAAATGCCGCAGACTGGATAATTTGGGCCTGGTTATTATTGACTACCTGCAGTTGATGCAGGGCTCCGGCTACGGCAAGAACAATGAAAACCGCGTGGTTGTGGTAGGCGAGATCTCCAGAAGTCTGAAGATCATGGCCAAGGAGCTGAATGTGCCGGTTATTTGTATTTCCCAGTTGTCCCGTGCCGTGGAAAGCCGTAACGATAAGCGGCCTATTTTGTCTGACTTGCGCGAATCCGGTGCTATCGAACAGGATGCGGACTCGGTCATGTTCCTGTACCGTGATGAATATTACCATGAGGATACAGAAGATAAGGGAATTGCAGAGTGTATCGTGGCCAAGAACCGCCATGGTGAAACCGGAACGGTGAAGCTGCAGTGGATCGGCCAGTATCAAGCATTTACAGACCGGGAGTGGAAGCATGCTGAATAAGCTGTTACAGCAACTGAAGCAGGAGAAGTTGGTGGCGCCGGGGGAACGGGTGTATTGCGCGGTTTCCGGTGGTGCGGATTCTGTTGCGCTGCTTTGGGGACTGTATCTGCTGAAAGATCAGCTTGGCTTTTCGCTGGAGGCGGTGCATTTTAATCATCGGCTTCGGGGAGAAGAATCTCAACGGGATGAGGAATTCGTCCGTGAGTTTTGCGGGCAATATGATATTGCTCTCACGGTTGGCTCCGGGGATGTGGTTTCCGGCCCTAAGGGTCTGGAGGCGGCGGCAAGAGAGGCGCGCTATGCGTTCTTTGCCGATTTGCCCGGCAAGATCGCAACTGCACATACGGCAGACGATAATGCAGAAACTGTACTCATGCACTTGGTGCGGGGAACAGGCCTTAAGGGTTTGTGTGGCATCCGCAGCTGTCGGGGGAATGTGATCCGGCCTATGCTGGGGATTACCCGGCAGGAGGTGTTGGCCTTTTTGCAGGAGCAGCATCTTACCTATGTGGAGGACAGCACCAATTCAGAGGATGCGTTTTTGCGCAATCGGCTGCGGCATCATGTGATGCCCCTGTTGAAAGCGGAGAATCCCAGCTTGGCTGAGAATCTGTCTGCTATGGCGGCACACCTGTGCCAAGATGCGGAGCTTTTGGAGGAAATGTCCCGGTATGAGGAGCTCCCATCTGTGGGAGAATTGAAGAATCTGCACCCGGCAATTCGCAGCCGGATGTTGGAGCGTTTTTTGAAGGAGCAGGGTGTGACTGAACCGGAAACTCAGCATATTGCACTGGCGGAGCGACTGGTTTTTTCTGAGAGGCCGTCTGCGGTGGGGCATTTTCCCGGCGGTGTGGTGATTCGTCGGAATTATGACCGGCTGGAGGCCGGCCAACCTGTTAAGACTTTGGGGCCGGTGTGTTTGCCCGTGGGTGGGCAGGTAGAACTAGAGGAAGTTGGCCTGCGGGTTTTTTGTACCCAGGCGGAGACTTTGGAAAATACGGCCACAGTGTTTACTGTGGAGGATGTGGATGTACCGGTGCTGCGCAGCCGCCAGGAAGGGGACAGCATCCGCTTGAGCGGTGGCAAAAAAACCTTGAAAAAACTGTTTATTGACCGTAAGATCCCGATGGCACACAGGGACGCGGTGGCGGTGCTGGCTGACGCAAAAGGTGTTGTAGGTGTGTACGGCATTGGTGTCCACGAAAGCCGTAAGGCGAAAAACTTGCCGGCATGGCAAATTCGATTTGAACCGATCAATTCCAGCGAAAAGCTGTAAAGAGAAAGAAACGGGAGGTATCGTTATGGAACGCGATATTCAAGAGGTCTTGCTTACAGAGGAGCAGATCCAAAACAGAATCAAGGAACTGGGTAAAATTTTGTCTGAGGAATACGCAGATAAAGACCCTGTTGTTGTAGGCGTGCTGAGGGGTGTGGTGGTATTTTATGCCGATATGATCCGCCAGCTGAATGTACCGTGTCAGGTGGATTTCATGTGGATATCCTCGTATTGCGGTTCTAATTCCACCGGCGAAATGCAGGTCAGACAGGATGTGTCCGTGGATATCAAGGGCCGCCATGTGCTGATTCTGGAGGATATTTTTGATACCGGTACATCCCTTGATTTTACTTACAAGCATCTTATGGAAAAAGAGCCGGCCTCTTTGAAGATCTGCACCTTGCTGGATAAGCCG
>JAZSFE010000018.1:0-29731 GCA_045532105.1 Faecousia sp. | reverse complement strand
TACCAGATCGTCAAATTTGAACTGGTTTTGGATAGAGCCGGTACTGCGGAAGCGGAGCACCCAGGGACAGCCGGCATCTAATTTCTCCTGAATATCGGATAGGGGACGGTCACGCCACATGGCGTATTTGCCGTAATAGCCGGTGGTTTCCTTGTTTGCCTCCTGCTTTTCCCGCATGGCAGATAATTCTTCCTCGGTGCAAAAACAGGGATATGCCTGTCCCTCAGAAACCAGTTTCTTGGCATATACATGGTAAATGGCGGCGCGCTGACGCTGACGGTAGGGACCGTAAATGCCCTTATCACCGTCCATGGTTGCCCCCTCGTCAAAGTGAATGCCGTAGTGCCTTAATGTGTCAATGAGCACCTCCACTGCGCCTGCGACCTCCCGTTTGGCGTCAGTGTCTTCCACACGGAGGAAAAGTACACCGCCGCTTTGGTGCGCCATGCGCTCCGAGGTTAAGCCCTGCACCAAATTGCCCAAATGGACAAAGCCGGTGGGGGAGGGCGCCATGCGTGTAATCACAGCACCTTCCGGGGCTTGCCGAAGGGGGTATTTTTCCTCCAGAGACTCCGGTGTGTCTGTTACATTCGGGAACAGCAAATTGGAAAGAGCAACGGTATCCATAAGTAAAACCTCATCTTTTCAAAGTTACAGCTAATATAGCACAATGTAAACATGAAATCAATGAAAAGTTGATTATTTCGGGGGATTTATAATTGTGCTGCGCGCTTCTTGAGCGCAGAGATAAAAGGGAATGACAATGAGTTTGCTCTTATAGGAATTTACTATAATTTTTCAAAATAGTCATAATTTTTATTGCATTATTTCACCACATGGTGTAAAATGAAACAAACTGCAGCCTCGGATGCCTCCCAGTCTGCTGTGAATGTAACACTCTATTTATGAGGAAGGTATGATTAGCATGAAGAAAATCAGACAGATTACCTTAGTACTGGCATTGCTGCTGGTCCTTGGCCTTGTTTTGCCCGGTGTGGCTCAGGCTGCCCCGAGCGGAATGACTTACAAGGTCGGCACTATGTACATGCGTGCTATGTACAACGCAGATGCTGCTGCGATCTATGAAAACCCTGCCATGGGCACATGGTCTATGACCTGTGAATTTAAGGGTGGCAGTAAGCCTACTATGATGGGCGGCGTTTGGGATAGAGACTATCTGTATCTTGCTTATGATAAGCAGGCAGAGGGTACTGTACCTGAAGTTACGCTGAACGGCGTCAAGGTGCAGAATATTACCGTTGTCTCTGATGAGACCCGGGATATTATCCGTATTCCCTTTGCTGAGTGCAATATCATTATGGATAGCTTTGGTTATACCTGTGACCTTTCCCTGAAGGTTGGTAATCTGACCTGGGGTGGCTATATGACCTGCATCACCCAGCAGCTCCCGGACCTTGTGACCAAGGAAATGTTTGCCACGGGCGAGGTGAAGCTGGAGGATAATGGCTATTATTTTGTCAGAACAGCCGATAACAAGGACAGAATGGGTTATACCATCCGGCAGGCGGATGCTTTGAGCTCTACCAAAAACGAAGTAACTACGGTTATCGAATTTGATATTCAGTTCAATAGTCTGCCCCAGGTAGATAAGGAAAAGAAGCCTAAGGATTATTATGATGTTTGCTATGGCGTTGAGTTCCTTTTGACAGATGAATCAAACACTAATGTAAACAATTATCGCAACGGCTTCAATTTCGGTTTCTCTAACATTGACGGCATGCTGACCATTATCTCGAACAACCGTGAATACAGAGAATTCTTCAATACCGGAATCCCGGCAAGCCGGAAGGACATGCTGCATGTCCGCGTGGAGTATGATAACTTTGACGCGTTCTCGAGTTATAACGAGGCGACTAAACAGAAGATCCGCAACAATGCCACTGCCAGATTCTATATTAACGGAAGACTCGTGGGTATTGATAAGGATTGCAAGTCCCAGTGGAATATTACTACTGTTCAGAATAGTATGTATATTTCCTGCGTTGGTGATGATAAGGGCTATTATGATGCCTATGTGGGAAATGTTCGGGTTGCTCACGAAGAAATGGATCCTGTGGATACCAGCGTGCTCAACGAGCTAAACTTCACGAATTTCATGGGTGAGAACCTATCTGTCAACGGTATCAGTTCTGATCTGCAGCTTCCCCAGTATGTTCCCGGCGGTATGCTCAATGGCTTGAAGCTGGATTGGAGCAGCAATAACGAAGCTGCCATTACTGCTGACGGCAAGGTGAACGTTTCCGCTGCGGATGCCGGAGTAGAGCTGACAGCTACTGTTGCCGGTATGGACACATCCAAAACATTCTTCCTGAGCATCAGCGACGATCACATGGTCGTTCCCGGCGCAAAGAAGGAAGTGGAGCTTGACGGTGAACTTACCGACAGAGGTTGGGCCTTCACCACAGAGATGATCGGCTCCGGCAACCCCATTTCTATGGGCGCCTTGTGGACGGACGATAATCTTTACATAGGTTGTGAAAAGATTGATACCGCTAAGATGACCTTGATTGTCAACGGCAAGAAGATCGAAAATGCGGTCTCTGCCAGTGGCGATAAGTATACTGAGATCAAGGTTCCTCTTGCAGAGGTGGGCTTGACCGCAGGTGAGGGTACTGTATGCCCCATCACCATTTTCTTGGGCGATGTGGAATTTAACGGTCAGTTTACTTTCGGCGTAAAGGATACTTCTATGACTCTGCAGGACATTCTTCTGTATGTCCTGATCGGTGTCAGCGCTGTTTTCCTGATCCTTGTGGTTTTGGCTATTGTGCTTAAGCTGTACAAGAAGATCTGGTTCATTATCATCCTGGTCGTTGTACTCCTGGGCGGTGTGGCCTGCGCTATTGTAATGAATTTTGAGGGCGAATTTGATGACGGCAGCAGCAAACTGCCCGCATTTAAGATGCCCACTGGCGATTTGGCATCTAAGATTCCTGTGCCGGATCATTCCTACGGCAATGTGCTGATCAATACACAGAACAACGTGGTTATTGAAATTCTGAAGGTGACACCTGCTCAGTTTGCAGAGTATGTTAAGCAGTGCAGAGATTCCGAATTCTACGAAACAACCGGTGATATGGATGCCTGCTATATGGCTTCCAACGACGATGATTTTGTGCTCAGCGCTAACTATGTGGAAAACGAAGAGAAGATGTATGTCAGCGTTGCAGTTCCCACGCTGTTGGGTAAGCTGACTTATGATAACATCCGCCTTGCCAACCCCAACAATGCGCTGGTAACCTCTAATATTCGTTTGCCCGCTTCTGCTTCCAATGGTGAAAACGAAGTGGATACTGCTTTGACCTGGACTACTTCTGATCCTAAGGTTATTGGATTGGATGGCAAGGTCACTCGCCCGGATATAGGTATGAGTGTGGTTACCCTGACCGCTACTATTGAATCCACCGGTGAGAAGAAGATCTTTACCTTCCGCGTTCCCGGTTATGACTTTAACAAGGGCACGCTGGTTATTGAAAACGATATCAATCCTGCCGGCACTCCCGGTAAGCAGACCGATAATGTGGAATTCATCTTGGATAAGTCCAGCAACAGTATCATCACCGATCTGGGCGAAAAGCAGAAGGTCAACTATGTGAAGCTGACAGAGCTGGACGATATTTCCCGCATGAATACCAGCACCTTCAGCCTGTGGAGCAGTGATGATAATCTGAATTACACCCGGATTGAATCCTACAAGCTGATTCAGGTGGGCAAGATTTGGTATCTGTACGATTTTGAGACAGAGGCCAGATACATTAAACTGCACTATGGCCTGTACGACCAGTATGCACTTGATGATATGAGCGTGATCGGTGGCTGCGGTGAAATGATCCGCGCCGGTTACGAGGAAGTGTTCGGTGGTAATGGTGCAGAGTTTAAGACTTCTGAGTACACCCTTACCAATATGACCGGCAAGAAGCAGCTGGATTATGCCTGGACCATCTCCAAGAGCCAGCTGGGCATTACCGGCAGCGACAATTCTGTGCGTATTTACCTGGATAATGAACTGCTGTATCACTATGTAAACGGTGATAATGTGGTTGTTCGTGTGCCTGAATTGGATCAGGGTGCTTCTGTGACCCTGAAGGTCATGTGCAGCGACAGCGCAGCTCCTTTGAACCTTGCCAACAAGGAATTTGTTTACGAAGTTTCTTACGGTCAGGTGGAGATCTGGCATAACTCTCAGACCCTGCAATACTACGGCCGTTATAATTTGGGTGTTCCCAAGGGCACTAAGTTCCCCAACGGCACGGTACAGGAAGAATATGAGCTGCTGGGTTTCAGAGGCGGCCTTGTGTATTCGTCTACCGATGGTGGTTATACCTGGGAAGTTAAGTCTAACACCAGAAATAAGGCTCCCGGCGGCACGGCAATTCCTGCAGGTGAAGTTGTCAATGCCAGCGGTACGGGTCTAGACCCGGTTACCGGCCGTATCTTTGCAATGTGGCAAATTCCTGTTGAAGGATATACTTGGGAGAATACACCGTCCTGGAGGATGGGTGTCATTTACTCCGATGATGGTGGCTATTCTTGGAGCTATACGGCTGTTGGCAGTAATACTTCTGAAAAAACCGGCCTTAGTTATGCTAATATTTACACTGTTTCTACTCACGACGGTAACGGGCCCAATGTGGATATGCTATACCCCGTGGGCGGTTATTATGGTGGTCGTGGTGTTAATGCCTGCGTCTATGTTGCATATTCCCGGAACGGTGGTTCGACCTGGGAGTTCAGCAATTCCACCTTGTTTGTTGAGACGAGTGGATATGAGATGGGCATGAGTGAGCCGAGCATCCTCGAGCGTGATGACGGTGTGCTGGTTCTGCTTGCCCGTGGACAGGTGCCTTTCGGTGTGAATTTCTTTATGTCTTACTCCACCGACCATGGCGTTACATGGACAGAACCGGAATTGTCTTCTGTTTATGCTTCAAACACTCAGCCTATTATGATGGATATGCCCATCAATGGCGAGGGAGCTCAGATTCTGAATGTCCCTGGTAAGAACGCACTGGGTACTACCTCTTACATCCGCATTCCTGTTGCATTTACATCCACCACTAACGGTGAGACCTACCGGAATATTCAGAACATCTTTAACAAGGCAAGCTATATGTATAGCTATGAGAATAAGAGTCATGTAACAAATACTTCTTTTGCCAAGATTAATGAGACGGATCTGTTCATGTCCTGGAACAACGCTTGGTCCAGCACTGCGGATATTTCCTTCCTGCGCGTAACTGATTTTGACTCTTGGTTTACTCGCACCAAGGGTGCATATGATTCCTTTGAACATGGCGTTATCAAGGGCGAGGACTGGGAGATCTACTCCGGTGCTGTCAGCGCATCCAGAGCGATGTCTACAGACGGCAGCTGGGCAATGCACTGCGAGCGTATTACCTCGTTTACCCGTACTGTGCCCTACCTGCAGGATGGTAAGGTTTCCTTCAATGTTTTCGTTACTGAGAAACCCTTGAAGCTGAATGTGGAACTGCAGTCCGCGTTGAACTTTACTGACGGCACTGGTGTTGCTCCCGTTGGTATTGATATCGATGACAATGTTGTGTCTTTCCTTGGAAGCAGCAATGCTACCGGCCTGACTCTGAAGGAAGGCTGGAATACTCTGACCTTCGATCTGGGACTGAGCAACGGTAAGGCTACCTTCCAGCTCAATGACAGCGAGCCTTTGGCTATGCCTGTGGATATGGAAGCCGGCGATTATGTTTGCACGGTCACCTTCAACGGCAGACGCGAGTTCTACATGGATGAGTTCATGGTCACCTCCGATCTTGACAGCGATATTGTTGCTTCTGCTGAGGATCATGCAGCCGCTGATGCTGTGATCGACATGATCAAGAACATGGGTACTGATTCTGCTGCTGTGGACGCTGCAAAGAAGGCTTATGAGGCTTTGACTGTGGTGCAGAAGGACTTCGTTAACTGCAAATACTTCAATGCTGACGGAAGCTATGTAAATTACTACGACCTTCTGATGGCACAATAAACAAAAGTGTCACAGTAGATTACACAGCAATTAAAAATGAAAAGCGGGCAGGGGAGAGGAATTTCCCTTGCCCGCGTTTTTTATGTCGAACCATGTAGATTGTGCGAAATGCACAAAATTGATAGCTAATTTTTGGGCAATATTCCAGATGTTTTATTTGTTACTTTTGTGTTAAAATTTTACTAGATTGACAGGCTTTGAATGTCTGTACATTCATACTTATATTTGGCATGTGGCAGTGCCCAATATACATTTTTAGAAAGGTGTGAAATTATGAAAAAGTTCAAGCAATTGAGCGCATTCCTCCTCGCATTGGTTATGGTACTTAGCTTGATCCCCGCATTTGGCTATACCCGTGCCCGTGCAGAGGCACCTGCTACTTTGCAGGAAGGCAATAATGTAGTTATTGCCAAGGAAGAAGCAAGTGGCGTATGGAGCCAGTCCTTTTATAATGATAACAAGGCTGGTGAGGTAGCTGCTTTCTGGAATGCCAGAGGCATTTACTTTATGTATCCTGAGCAGACAACGAAATCCGTTACGGTGAACGGTGAAGCTTTGAATGCAAACCAGGATAGCACCACTCGTGACTTTGTCATCCTTGAGTTTAGTAAGTTTGGCATTGAAATGGATGACTACAACCTCGATTTCTACGTAGAGATCACCGGTGCCTATACTTGGTCCGGCTGGATCCTCATGCGTAAGGATGCTGTGGTTCGCGAAGGCGCAAATATTACCAATAGTGGCGAACAATATTGCAATGACAGTACTTATGTAATTCCTAATGGCGCAAGTCATGTGATTGATGTGACTTTGAACATCAATGATATGCCTGCATACAGAGGCTTTGATAAGGAACCCATGGTATATTGGGCAACCAAAACCGACTGGAATACCACCGGCATTGCTATCAGCTTTACTGATGAGCTGCACACCGCTGCGGAGGATAGCTCTTATCGTATGCTTCTGGCAAAGAGCGACACCGATGGACATCTGTACGCTGCGATCGCAAGAGACTCCGGTGATGCATACGGTTCCAAGGCATACGATCTTGGCGTTGTCATTGATACTGATGCTGCGACTGCACAGACAGTAAGACTGCGCTGGGTAACCGAGCTGCAGCCCGATGGAACATATACTTCTTATCTGTTTGCTAACGGTAAGTTTATTTGCGCCAGAGACAATACCCGTATCACAGCTGATACCGGCACTGGCAACAATAAAACTTTGTGGATCAGAAATCATAGCAACAGATTGGTAGATGGCGAAACTGCTACCTTCAATTTCACAGCTGCTGTCAACAGATATTATGCTGATTCTTTTGATCTGGCCAGTGCAACTCTGGACTACCTGACTGCGGATATGCTGTTGGGTGAAAATACGAGTGCTGATGCTGTTTCTTCCAATCTGACTCTGCCCGAGTGCTACGGCAACCTGAACGGCGTTAAGCTGGTTTGGGCTGCTACCGGTGCTGTGGATGAAAATGGTGTGGTTGACACTACTGTGGACGGTGCTGCCGCTACTCTGACTGCAACCATCGAAGGCACCAGCATTTCCAAGTCCTTTAATTTTACTGTGAAGACTCCTGGCTCCGGCGACGGTGGTGACGGCGGTGACGGCGGCGACGGCGGTGATGTTGTCGACGGCGGCGATATCTACGCTGCACATCTGCTTGCAGATCCTAAGCTCAACGGCAAGGTGGAAGAGGCTGACTTCTTCCTCAACGGCAAGCTGGATGCTGTAGATTTTGGCTTTACCTGGAACTCCAGAGGCCTGTACATGGCTTACAAGAAGCCCGCTACTGAGGCAGCTTTGAAGCTGACCATTGCAGGCGAGGAAGTGACCATTGATGCTGCCAATGTTTACAACACTGACGGCGATTACATTGAAGTGAAGATCCCCTGGGATGCTGTAAACTTCGAGGTTCAGAACTATGGCGACAAGGCCGCTCTGAAGGTTGAGCTTGGAACTATGGTTTGGAACGGTGAGATCGTTTTCACTTTCGCAAATGATTCTGAAAATGATAATAAGGGTTCTGTGTATCCTGAAGGTGGTGATGTTGCCGGTGTTACCGTAGATGACAGTGGCAAGATCTCCTTCAAGACCTTTACCGGTACTGATACCAAGGCCTATGTACAGACCAGCCACGCAGGCTACCGTACCTACAGCAATGCTGACCTTTATGCAACTGCTGCTGAGTCTGTGATCGAGTTTGACTTTACTCCCGTTTTCCTGGAAGAGGCTACCAACAATCCCACCTCTCACTGGAACTGGAAGGCCATCACCTTTGCAATGGCTGACGATTCCTACACCGATGACACCAAGAATGCTGCATTCGTCTTTGGTATCATGAACAAGGGCGGTACTTACCAGATCGCTTCTGAAGCTATTGATGGTGGTGTGAAGTACTTCGATACCGGTATTCCTTCCACCTCCACTGAGAAGATGCACATTCGTGTTGTTGTGGACAACGAGGGCTCTACCTACACCTCCAATACAGATTACAGCGAGATTAACCTGAAGATCTATGTTAACGGTTTGTTGGTTGCTGAGCGTGAGAACGCTAGAGCCAAGAACCCCAACGGTCTGTACGAGCGCAACTTTGAAGTTGTTTCCTTCAGATATGAGTCTGGCTTCAAGTACTTTGCAGAGTGCTCCGTTGAGAACATTCGTATCTACAAGGCTCCCAGCGCCGTGGTAGACGATGCAAACACCAACAACAACCCCAACACCGGCGACAACGGCATTGCTATCTTCGCAGCTCTGCTGGTTGCCAGCATGACCGGTATGGCTCTGCTGATGGTTCCTTCCATCCGCAAGAAGCTCATCTGATCATAGCTTAATAAACCGCGCCCTGTACGGAAAACCGTACAGGGCGCCTTTTGTTGCCAGTTGGCTACATATTCAGCGAATACCACTTGCGCAAAGCGATGGAGGGTGGTATAATGATTGCAATTTACAAAGGAAGTGAAAAATCATGAGTGAAATTATCCATGAGGAAGCTCCGAAAAAGAGAATGCTTTCCGGCATTAAGCCCTCCGGTGACTTGACCCTGGGTTCTTACTTGGGTGCAGTCAAGAATTGGGCGGAGCGTGCCGACCAATATGATTGTTTTTATTTTATGGCAGACCTTCATGCCATTACGGTTCGGCAAAATCCTGCGGACTTGCGTAGACGGACGCTGGAGCAGCTTGCGCAGTATATTGCCTGCGGCCTTGATCCGGAGAAGAATACACTGTTTATTCAAAGTCATGTGCATCAGCACGCTGAGCTTGGCTGGATTTTGGATTGTTATTCCATGTTCGGAGAGCTGAGCCGTATGACTCAGTTTAAGGACAAATCCTCTAAGAATGCAGATAATATCAATGCAGGACTGTTTACTTACCCCAGCCTGATGGCCGGTGATATTTTGCTGTATCAGCCGGATCTTGTTCCTGTTGGAGAGGATCAGAAGCAGCATGTGGAGCTCACCCATGTGATCGCCCGGCGGTTTAACGGCATTTATGGCGATGTATTTAAGATTCCCGAACCCTTTGTTCCCAAAGTGGGCGCGCGAATCATGAGTTTAACCAATCCGGCAGCAAAAATGTCCAAGTCTGAAAATGAGGATACCGGCCGCGTGCTGCTTATGGATCCGCCTGAGGTTATCATGAAGCAGTTTAAACGCGCCATTACGGATTCCGACACGGAAAACTGTGTGCGCTACGACAAGGTAAATAAGCCGGGCGTAGCCAACCTCATGACCATTTATTCGGCGGTGACCGGTAAGTCCTTTGATGAGATTGAAACAGAATTTGCCGGCTGCGGCTACGGTAAGTTTAAGCCTGCTGTGGGTGAAGCCGTTGTAGAGCATTTGCGCCCCATCCGTGAGGAATCTTTGAGACTGATGAAGGATAAGGCATATCTGGAAGGTGTTTATCGCGACGGTGCTCAGAAGGCATCTTATGTGGCGGAAAAGACCCTTCGTAAGGTTTACAAGAAGGTTGGCTTTGTGGCAAAATAATAAAAAGTACGCTGTCAAAAGACAGCGTACTTTTACATTAGTAAGTAAAGCACCAGAGTCAGCAGCGCATTTCCGTTATTTTCTTTTCTGTCGCCTGCCATAAGCAGCAAAATCAGGATGATGAGCAGATCTCCGGTGTCAAATTCGCCCGGAAATAGATTCTTGAAGAAGTCCATAATCCCGCCATGTGGCTTTTCGGTGTCTTTGATAGGAGGCGGGGGCGGCGGAAGATGCTCGTCCTGTGTTGGTGGTCGCGGTCTGTTCTGTTGCTGTCTGGACATGGGTTCTTGAAGTCGGTTTCTTTGATATGTGCCGTCCGGTTGGGGGATATATCGGTTATACATATGTTCACCTGCCAAATGGTAGTAAAGGGATTCCGTTACCTAACACAGAAGTTGCCAAAGATGCCATTTTTGCCGCCCGCATGGCTTTTTCCAGCTTGACGATACGGTCGTGATTCAGGTAGGGATCTAACGCCACGAGAAGCGCTTGCTGGTGTTTGTCGATTCCGGATTGTGCAGCAATGGATGCTACTTTTTGCAGTGTCTGCATATCCAATCCGGCAGGCAATCCCGGGATGGATGGGGCAGAGGCTGTCATTACGTTTTCTTGATCTTGCTTCGGCTGACCCATGGATTGCGCCATTGCCATGAGTTGGGACATCATTTCCGGGTTGCCTAGGATCGCGTTGAGCTTCTGCTCCATATCTTCCAAGTTAATCCCTCATTTCCTTTAATAGCTTTTGCGCCTGTTCATTATGAAGCACGGAGCTTAGCGTGTCCTTGACTCGATCGTAATTTCCTGCAGCGGCTTGATTCATTGCCTCTTGCAGCTGTGCGCTGTTATTTTGCTGCAGCAGCGCAAGAAGCTTCTTCCCAGCGTCACTTTGTGCCATGGCCATAAGCTGCTCCTTGGAGTAGTTCTGGAAAGGATTTGATTGCGGCATATAGATTCCTCCTGTCTTCAATGTAATGAAACCTATGTTAGTATATGTTACTGATTTTACGATTGTGCCTGCAAAAAATGCGGACAGGCGGTAGAAATTTGCGATTTGGTGTGCTATAATCCTTAAAAAGGTATAGGCGGTGAGTTATGAAAATATTGGTATTATCCGATTCCCATAGCTCTTTGCGTCTTATGCGCCGGGGAATTTGTAAATTAAAACCCAATGCAGTGGTACATTTGGGTGATTATTATGAGGATGCTGAGGCTATCCAGGACGAGTTCCCAAATGTTGTGTTTCATATGGTTGGGGGGAACTGTGATCGTTACCGCAGTGCAGGCCTTTACCGGGAGATGCTGTGTTATGGCGTATGCGGCGTTATGCTTTTTATGGTACATGGACATAATCATCGGGTAAAAAGCGGTTTGCACAGCCTTCTGGCGGATGCCAGGGGATATGGTGTGGATGCGGTGCTCTACGGGCACACGCATGTTGCGGATTGCCACAGGGAGGAAGATGGACTTTGGGTGCTGAATCCCGGCAGCTGCAGTTCAGACAGTGGCAGTGTGGGTCTGATCGAAACGGACGGAAATAAAATAATAACCTGCCGAATCCTTCGGCAGGCTGAGTTGGAGGAATTGGAATGATCTTAACAGTAGATGTTGGTAACTCAAATATCGTGCTTGGCGGTGTGGAAGGCGATAGCATTGTCTTTGAGGCCCGCCTGAGAACCGACAGCACGAAGACCTCTGATGAATATTGTGTTGATTTGAAAATGCTGCTGGAGGTCCATAAGATCGCTGTGGACACTATTGAGGGCGCCATTATTGCTTCTGTTGTTCCGCAGGTGCTGAACTCCATGCAGACCGCCATTAAAAAGCTCACAGGCAAGACAAGCCTTGTGGTTGGCCCAGGATTGAAAACGGGTTTGAATATCAAGATTGAAAACCCATCCCAGACAGGTGCAGATTTGGTGGTTGGGAGCGTTGCTGCATTGCGGGAGCATAAGCCGCCTATGATCATTGTGGATATGGGCACTGCTACAACAATGGTGGTGTTGGATGAATCCGGTGCGTTGATTGGCGGCGCTATCAGCCCCGGTGTGAAGATCTCCATGGATGCGCTGACTGAGAGAACTGCGCTTCTGCCCGGCCTGCAGTTGGATCAGCCCAAACGCGCCATTGGCAGAAACACCATTGACTGTATGCGCAGCGGTATCATGATGGGTACTGCCTGCATGCTTGACGGTATGATCAGCCGCATGGAAGCGGAATTGGGACAGCCGGCAACTGTTGTGGTTACCGGCGGTATTGCCCGGTTTGTGATTCCCATGTGCAGCAAACCGATGATCTACGATAAGGATCTTATTGTAAAGGGGCTTGCTGCACTTTATCGCGAGAATAAGCGAAGCTGATTACAGGAATGTAAAGATGCAGATCAGCGCTGTGAGCATACCTGCTCCGGTCACAGCACTCAGAATGTAGTCCAGCACCTTGTTTGCGTAGTAGGTTTTTTCCGCCGCATTGGGATATGCAGGAGCTTTTTGTTGCCGGAAGGGAATGACCTTGCTGTTGGAAGTTGCATAAATTCGTGTTTTCATGATTGTATCCTCCTTCTTGTTTGTAAACTAAGGATACAACATTATATGTACGATAAAATGGACTAAATAAAGAAATATGCGTACATTTTTTCGCATATGCGCGCTTGCATATTTTACTTCCTTGTGGTAGAATGAGCATAGCAATCTGGCCGGAGGTGGCTTATGGAATGGATCGATAAGGTGATGTCCTGGTGGGAGCAACTGTGCAAAAGGGCAGAACCGACATTGAAGAAAATGAAATACTACTGCAAGGAATTTAAGCTTGCATGGCGTGCTATCTGGGATTTTGTCACGCGCATGAAGAAGGTAGTTCTTGCTGCGCCTGTGGCATTTGCTGCGGTGATTTTGGCGTTTCAGAATCTGTTTCGCTTGCCGCGTCTTGTAGGCTTGTTTTTGCAGGAGACCGGTGAATATAGCTTTCAGATCATTCGGGAGCTGGCGGTTTTAGGCCCTATGGCCATTACAGCTGTTTGCCTGCTTTTGATGTTTTTCTCCAAGCGTACTTTGACACCCTGGCTTGTTAGTGTGTTTTCGCTGATGGTCCCTGTGGTGATTTTGCTTACCAATACATTTCCTTCATAAAAAAAGCGTGCCAATGGCACGCTTTTATTTTTGCAGCAGCATATATAGTTCATCCATGTTGTTTGCAATGGCGGCAGCGCCGGCGTTTTGCATCTGCTCAACACTTCCGTAGCCCCAGCTTACTCCGATACATGGGATGTTGTGGGCGGCCGCGCCTATGACATCAAAAGCCGTATCGCCAACCATGACAGCGTCGGAGACGGTTCCGGTCTGAGCAAGCAGATAGGCAATGACATCGGATTTTGTATCTCGCGTTCCATCCATGGTCGCGCCTGCAATGATGTGGAAATAGCTTTCCAGACGGAATCTTTTCAGCACATCAACAGCCATCCATTCCGGTTTGGAAGTGGCGATGTACAGCCTGCAGCCTTGTTCTTTCAGTCTTGCAAGTACATTTTCGATACCGGGATAAGGAAAATTCTCATAAATACCTATGGGAATATACCGTTCCCGGTATTTTTCAACAGCCTCGTCACAAGACTCGGCAGGTACGCCAAATTTCTGAAAAGTGTCCCGTAAGGGAGGGCCGACAAAGCTACGCATGGCATCCGTATCGGGAACAGGGAGGCCGAAATATTCCAGTGCGTAAGCGGCGCTTTTGATAATGCCTTCACCCGAGTCAGTGATGGTTCCGTCCAGATCGAACAGTATCGCTTTTGGCATAGCATCGCCTCCTTTTTTATGAGTGTAGCACGAAAGAGAATTTCTGTCAAAAAAATATTGAAATGAGAAAAAAAGTGTGATAAAATTTTCCTAGATTTTTATGAAGGGAGCGTTTTTATGCGCGTTGGTTGCCCCAAAGAGAAAAAAGCACAGGAAGGACGTGTGGGCCTGACTCCTGCAGGAGTGGTTTCGTTGGTATCTGCGGGCCATACTGTTTATATTGAGCAGGGTGCGGGTGTTTGCAGCGGTTTTTCTGATCCAGAGTATGCTGCTGTTGGCGCTGAGATCCTTGATACTGCAAAAGCTGTTTACGACAGTGCTGATATGATCGTTAAGGTGAAGGAACCCCTGCCTGAGGAGTTTGATTTGCTCCGGGAGGGTCAGATTCTGTTTACTTATTTGCATCTTGCCCCCGATGCTGAGCAGACGGAAGCGCTGCTTAACAAGAAGGTTACCGCCATCGCTTATGAAACGGTACAGACCGATGATGGAAGTCTGCCTTTGCTGCTGCCCATGAGCGAGGTCGCTGGCCGGCTTTCTATGCAGGTTGGTGCGCATTTGCTGGAGTCTAATTGCGGCGGCCGTGGCGTTTTGCTGGGCGGTGTTCCTGGAGTTGAGCGGGCCAATGTTGTGATCGTTGGCGGCGGCAATGTGGGTATCAATGCCTGTAAAGTTGCCATTGGTCTTGGCGCCAATATCACCGTTCTTGATATCAGCACAAAGCGCCTTGCTTACCTGGATGATATTTTTGGCGCAAGAATCCAGACTTTGCTTTCCAATCCTTATAACATTGCTAAGGCAGTGAAAGAGGCTGATTTGGTAATCGGTTGTGTGTTGATTCCCGGCGGAAGAGCACCGAAATTGGTTACTGAAGATATGATTAAAACCATGCGGCCCGGCAGTGCTGTTGTGGACGTTGCGATTGATCAGGGTGGTTCTATTGCCACTATGGATAAGGTTACATCTCACGCTGATCCTTATTTCGTAAAGCATGGTGTGCTGCATTACTCTGTGCCCAATATGCCCGGTGCTGTGCCCCGCACCTCTACATTGGCCCTTACCGGCGCTACTATGCCTTATGTTCTTCGTTTGGCAAATATGGGCGCTGTACAGGCCTGTAAGGCGGACGCTGCACTTATGCGCGGCCTGAATACCTATAAAGGTTATCTTACTTGTAAGGCCGTTGCTGAGGCTCAGAACAAGGAATATACCGATCCCACTACGCTTATGTAACAAATAAAAAGCACCACCCATTGGGTGGTGCTTTTTTATGGCGGAGAGTGTGAGATTCGAACTCACGGTACGTTTCCGTATCACTAGTTTTCAAGACTAGCTCCTTAAACCGCTCGGACAACTCTCCATACCTGCAAATCATACCACTGTAGCTGAGAAAAGTCAAGGCGCGAGAGTCGTTTGTCGGCTGGAAAAAGGACTTGTTTTCATGTTGAATATCTGCTATGATAACAACAGAAAATTGCCAAGCTTGTTAGTATGAGTAAAAAACATAAGGAGGCAAACTTATGAAAAATAAAACTGTTGGTGTTATTTTCTGCTTTATTTCTGCTATGCTGATGTGCACGCGGTATTTGGCGGCATCTATCTTTTTAAGCAATGCGGCCAGTTGGAATGCTGGCATTTATGAGGATGGATTGGTGTATATCGGTCCTGCGTTGGCGGATGCATCTACAACAGCTCTGGTTGTGGGTATTATTTTCCTGGCAATCGGAATTTTGCATGACATTATTGAACTGATAGGCAAGGGTAAGCGCCGTTAAGTACAGTTTTTCATATCCCTCTCACATCAATACCAATGCCAAAAAAGAAGACCACCCGTTGGTGGGTTTGTGACTGCGGAGTGAGGGGATTTGTTTGCATTTTTGCCTTTGGCAAAAATAAAGGTTCCGCTGCGTCCAGTCGCAGCAGGCAACGCTCATCCGCGTTGCATTTTGATTTTCAAATCCCTCTCACATCAATACCAATGCCAAAAAGAAGACCACCCGTTGGGTGGTCTTCTTTTTGGCGGAGTGAGAGGGATTTGAACCCTCGCGCGTTGTTTAGACGCCTACTCCCTTAGCAGGGGAGCCCCTTCGGCCTCTTGGGTATCACTCCGAATAAAAGATTATTGATTGCCAAAGTATTCTAGCATACCCCTATCCGTTTGTCAAGGGCAAATACGCCAATATCCCAGTGGAAAAAGGCCGGGTGTGTACCCGGCCTTTCATCATTTTCAATCAAGATAATTGCAAATTGTGGCAGTATCCAGTTTGTCGTATGTACTTAAGAATTTTGCCAGTTCTGCTGCGATGCGTTTACAGCCGCCTATGCTGTTGCTTTCAATATTCAAAGGCAGCAGAGGGTCGTGTAGGGAAAGCCGAAGCAGGAACCAGCCGTTGCCGTGAGGCTCGTCCAGATTCACACGAACACCTTCAAAATTGCTGGGTGCAAGAGACCAACCTTCTTGCTTTTCAGCATATGCAGTCAGATCATCAATGACCTGCTGGCCGTACTGTTTAAAATCATCCAAAAGGATATTCATGCGGAATTCCACACCCTCGGCAGGTTCTTTCAGGTTCTCGATCAGAGATTCCAGGGTGTAACCGTTTTTCTTGCCCCGAGCCAGCTCAATCAGAAGCTTTGTGACAAGATAAGCACCGTCATCCAGGAAATAATTTTCCTTCAGCGCGCCATGTCCGGAGGTCTCAATGGCAAGCTGGCTGTCTTGACCTTGACTATTCAAACGTACAGATTCATTGATAACATTTCGATAGCCGCGTTTAAATCGGTGGTGCACACCGCCCAAGGAGGCAATAAACTCGGCAAGACCGGTGGAAGTTATGGAGTCGGTTACAATGGTAGTGTCCGGATGCTCCCGGAGCAAAATGGCTGCCAACATAGCAATAATGCGGTTGCGATTCAGTTCGCTGCCGTCAGATAAGACTGCACCAGCCCGGTCCACATCCGTGTCAAAGATAATACCGAAATCTGCGTTATTGTCTTTGACCGCCTGGGTAATGGCGGCCATGGCTTTTTTGTCTTCGGGATTGGGGATATGGTTGGGGAAGCTGCCATCGGGCTCCAGGTATTGGCTGCCGGTGGTGTCCGCGCCTAGGGGTTTTAGAACCTTATCAACATAAAAACCGCCTGCACCGTTACCGGCATCCACTACGATGCGGAATCCTTCGAGGGGTTTATTTTCACCTGTTGCAGTGCGGATCTTGTCAGCAAGGATGTTTGCATATGTATCCATAAAGCTGCCGCTGATCAGTTGACCGGCGGGAAGATTTGTAGTTTCTTCAGATTCTGCATAGGCAAGGATCTGCTTAATATCTGCAGATTCCAGGCCGCCTTGGGCAGTAAAGAATTTAAAACCGTTTCTGTTAAAGGGAAGGTGACTGGCGGTGATCATGACTGCACCGTCAAAAAGATAACCATCTGTTACAGTGGACATGAACATGGCGGGGGTGCTTGCCATGCCAAAGTCTGTTACCAGCAGGCCTTGCTCAACCATGCTGCCACAGATCCAGGAGCAGAGCATTTCACCGGAGAGGCGGGAATCCCGGCCTACACTGACCCGAATTTCCTCTTTGCCGGTCTTGTTCTTTAGCCAGAGGGCAAAGCCTCTGCCAATGTTACAGCAAACCTGCTCGGTAAGATTGACATGTTGGCCCTCAATGCCTTCCAATGCAACACCGCGGATATCGCTGCCGTTTTGAAGCTTTTTGTAATCCATAATCATGCTCCTTGCTTTGGGTTATTTGTGTCCCAGTTTCTTTTTGTTTCCGCTTTCGTCTACGATATAGGTGTTTTCCAGGTGACCAACAAGGCTGGCCTTTACCGAGTCAATATAGATTCTGCGAAGCTTATCCCGTTCTATCATCTCATCATCTGTGAGCGGTTGGGTTTTGGCTTTGCGTGCCAGTTCGTTGATCCTGGCGATTACTTCATCCATGTTCATTGTATTACCTCTTAAAATTGATTTTTAATATTATATCATAGCAATTTGGGAATGAAAAGAAGTTTTTCTTGTGTATGGAAAAAGAATGTCGTATAATACAAACAGTATGGTCAAAAGAGGTGACAAAGAATATGGTGATCGGGATCATAGGCGGCGGTGCATCCGGTATGTGTGCAGCCTTGGCGGCGGCAGAAAATGAAAACACCCAGGTAATCCTTTTTGAGCGTCAGGTGCGGGTAGGCAAAAAACTTTTATCTACCGGAAACGGTCGATGCAATCTGACAAATAAGAATATCGGCATGGATCGTTATCATGGAGACGATGCCTATTTTGCAGAGGCGGCTTTGACGCAGTTTCCTGTCAGCAACACCCTTGCCTGGTTTTCTGATCTTGGATTGATGACTGTGGAAGAATCCACAGGTAGGGTCTACCCGTATTCCGATCAAGCCAATTCTGTTGTGGATGTACTGCGTTTTGCCTTGAATAAACCAAATATTGTGGTAAAAACAGGCTGTGAAGTCACGAAGCTCCGCAAAACGAATGAGGGGTTTGCAGTGACGACGCAAGAGGAAGAATTTTTCTGTGATAAGGTCATTGTTGCTTGCGGTGGTCTTGCCGGCACAAAAGTGGGTGGCGGTATGGCAGGGTATAAGCTGTTGAAGTCTATGGGCCATCAGGTTACCCGGCTGAGACCGTCTCTTGTTCAACTTAAGAGCAGCTGGCATGGTTGTACGGCGCTGAAAGGTGTGCGGGCAAATTGTCGGGTACAGGTACTGCGGGATGATAAGATATTTGCCGAGAGTGCTGGAGAATTGCAGTTTACCGAGTATGGCCTTTCCGGGCCGGTGATTTTTGAGGTGTCCCGGGATGTGTGCCAAGCTACCGGTATGTGGTTATGCAGGCTCGATTTTCTTCCGGAAACGGCAGGGCGGGATCTGCGCGAAATGCTGAATTCCCGCAAAAAAATGCCCATTTTGGCGGAAGATTTGCTGGTGGGAATTTTGCATAATCGCCTTGGCCGAGTTTTGATTTCTGCTGCAGGAATCAACGGAACGGGAAGTGCAAATTGTGTGACTGACAGTGAGATTAATGAGCTTTGCCGACTTGTTAAATGCCTTGAGGTTCAGCTTACTGAACCTATGGGCATGGATTGCGCGCAGGTCACAGCCGGTGGCGTGGTTACCGGAGAATTTAATCCCGAAACCATGGAAAGTCGTTTGGTGCCGGGGCTATATGCATGCGGTGAGGTGTTGGATATAGACGGTGATTGCGGCGGCTATAATCTGCAATGGGCATGGAGCTCCGGTACAGTTGCTGGTCGTCACGCAGGAGAGGTCTTGGTATGATTCGAATCCGTGATATTTCTCTTTCCTGCAGTCATGATGTGAATCAGCTGGTGTATGAAGCGGCTAAACTTCTTCGGATCTCTGCCTCCCAGATCAAGGATATGACCTTGGTTCGCCGGTCTATTGATGCCCGGAAAAAACCGGATGTGCGTGTGATCTACACGGTGGACGTGCAGGTAGCCGGGAACGAACAAAAGATATTAAAGGCCAGCGGCTGTAAGCGCGCTTGTATGGTAAAGAGCAATTTCTATTCGCCGCCTAAGAAAGCTGCGGAAAGTAAGCATCGCCCGGTGGTGGTCGGTTTTGGTCCCGCGGGAATGTTTGCTGCGTTGATCCTGGCTCAAGCAGGGTTGAAGCCGCTGGTTTTGGAGCGTGGAGAAGATGCCGCCACAAGAAGCGAAAAGGTTTCTCGTTTTTTCCGTACGGGAGAGCTGGATGTGCGCAGCAATGTGCAGTTCGGTGAGGGTGGTGCAGGTACTTTTTCGGACGGAAAACTTAATACCGGTGTGAATAACATTCGTATTGACTGGATCCTACGGCAATTTGTAAAGGCCGGGGCTGGGGAAGATATTCTTTATGACGCAAAACCCCATATTGGTACGGATGTCTTGGTGCAAGTGGTTCAAAATTTGCGCAAGCGGATCATTGCCCTTGGTGGCGAGGTGCGTTTTTGCACACAGGTAACTGAGATCAAGACACATGATCATGCAGTCTGCGCTGTAGTGACGGATTCCGGAGAGGAAATTTCCTGCGATCATGTGATCCTTGCCATTGGCCACAGTGCCCGAGATACATTTTCTATGCTTCATGAGTCCGGAATCGTCATGGAACGCAAACCCTTTGCCATGGGCGTGCGCATAGAGCATAAGCAGGAATGTATTGATAAGGCGCAGTACGGCAGCAGTGAGCTGCCATTGCCGCCTGCAGATTATAAACTTGTTTGCCATCTGGACGATGAGACGGCATACACCTTTTGTATGTGTCCCGGCGGCTATGTGGTGGCGGCTGCCTCTGAAGAAGGGGGCGTGGTGACCAATGGTATGAGTTACGCTGACCGTGGAGGCGAGAATGCTAACGCGGCACTGTTGGTTACGGTAAAGCCGGAGGAAATTCCTTACGACGGCGTGTTGGGCGGCATTCGCTGGCAGCGGGAGATCGAGCAGCGTGCCTATGCATTGTCCGGCAGTTATTGCGCGCCTGCTCAAAAGGTAGGAGATTTTCTTGCCACCAGGGCATCTGTTGGCGCAGGAGAGGTCAGCGCCACATATCAACCCGGAGTTACATGGTGTGATTTGCATCAGGTATTGCCGGAGAAGATTACAAAAGCCTTGGAACAGGCAATCCCGCGGCTGGACGGTCAGTTAAGCGGCTTTGCTGCTGCGGATGCTGTGCTCACAGCCCCTGAGACCAGAAGTTCTTCTCCGGTGCGCATTGTACGGGATGAAAACCGACAGGCAAGTATACAAGGTCTATATCCCAGCGGCGAGGGCGCGGGTTATGCAGGTGGTATTATGTCGGCTGCGGTGGATGGAATATTATCTGCAGAGGCACTGATTGCACAACTATAAAAAACAGGACGGATTTATCCGTCCTGTTTTACATATGTGTATAGAAATAGATAGCGGCAAGCTGTACCGCTAAAATCAGCGGAATGCCAATGAAAAACTTCCATTTCCGCGTTTTATGCCGAAAAACGTACATACCCGTGAGAACACCAATGCTGCCGCCAATGACCGCCACTGTAAGCAGTGTTGACTCAGGGATACGCCATGCGCCCGCTTTGGCTTTTTGTTTATCAACCAGCATAATAAACAGGCCAAGCGCATTTATTAGAATCAGATACCACGTAATCATAAGAAATTTCCTTTCGGGAGGGATCGTTTTGAAGAAAATCGTATGGTTGTTGATGGTGGCGCTTTTGCTGAGTGGGTGTGGGGCAGTGCAGACTTTTGAGAATGTGGAGGATGTATACAGCCCGGTGGACACGCCCCGTCCTGCGGATACAAGCTATTTGATTCCCAAAGATGCAGATGCCGAGGTTTTAACAGGGGAAAACGGAAAATTGTATTTGTGCGATGGGTACGATATTGTGGTGGAAACATTGGTTGCAGGAGATTTGGAAAAAACATTGAAGGCTACAACCGGATATGCAGAAGATAAGCTTACCATGCTTCAGACCGGCACAGCGCAGCTGCAACGCTATGAATGCGCTTGGTCGGCTGCAGGGGAAGCTGGAGATCAAGTGGGGCGGACAGTGATTCTGGATGATGGGAATTATCATTACTGTATTACGCTCACAGCCGATGCTCAGGAGGCGGGAAGCCTGCAGGCTACCTGGCAGGAGATCCTAAATTCTTTCTGCCTTCAGTCCTGAGCTAAAGCGTCCAGACACATTTGCCTACACTGCTGGGCGACAGATTGCGGGTGAAGGATCCTGGCTTTTTTGCCAAAGCCGATGACCCAGCTTAAGAACATGGGAGACACGGCAACTCTAGCTACAAAGGTAAAATGTTCCGGTCCGTCGGGAATCAGCATAGTGTCTCTGCCAAAACGGTCTATTACCACATTGATAAGATCCCGGTGAAAACGCAGTTTTACATCCACCGCATCACCGGAGTACATTTGAAACAGGCGGTTGGCGTGTTCTGTAAGCGCTTTCCCGGTTAGCTCCGGGCAAGGTGTGCGAGGATCTTTGGTAAGGGTGATGTCGCTCATTCTGTCTAAGCGGTAGGAAGTGATGCCGTATCGGGGGGAATGGGCCAGCAGGTAGCAGTTTTCATTGTCCTGACAAAGGCTGTAAGGACTAACCTGGTAGTCTTTTTCCCGGTAGTTTCGCTTTCCGTCAATGCTCCAGTCAAAATAGCGGAAGGAGATTTGTCGGTTTTCTGCGATGGCTTCCTGAATGGCATCGACGCTGTAATAGATGGTTTCATTCATGCTCTTAACTCGGCCGGATACCATGATGTTGCGCTTCATTAGTTTGGCTTCATGCTCGTTGCACTGGTTGCACAGTTTCTCAATGAGCTCCCGGGATTTCTTCTCGGTCAGATATTTACTGGAAAGCACTGCGTCAATGAGCAGTTTTAATTCCGGCAGTTCAAAATTTCGGGAGGCGATGTAATAGCCGCCGTTTTTGCCGGGGCGGGTAACAATATCCACGCCATAGTCGATCAGTGCGGAGACATCAGAATATACGGTTTTCCGATCACATTTGATATTATGCTGTTTGTCCAACATTTCGATCAGCTGTGCCGCTCTCACGGGGTTATCCTCGTGGGAGTTTTTTTGCAGATAATCGAGAATATACAGGATCTTCAGTTTTTGGTTATCGGATTTCGGCATAGTTTCACCCCGTTGCGGTATATTTTTGAATATTATAGCACATTTCTACCCATATGGGAATCAATATTTGCAATTTTTCTGTTTTCGTGGTATTCTAATGCAATAGGAGGGGATACTATGGGTTATTTTGGTTGCCATCTTTCATCCACAGGCGGGAATCTTGCTATGGTAGAAACAGCCATATCCATAGGAGCCAATACCTTTGCGTTTTTTACCCGAAACCCCAGAGGATCAAAGGCCAAGGAGCTGGATACTGGGGATTGTGCAGCAGCTATGCAGCTGCTGCAAGAGCAGAAATTCGGGAAGCTGGTAGCACACGGCAGCTATACCATGAACCTGTGCACTGCGGATCCTGAGGCGAGAGAGTTCGCCTGCCAGGTGCTTTGTGATGATTTGATGAGAATGGCTCAGCTGCCGGGGCAGTATTATAATTTTCATCCCGGTTCTCATGTGGGACAAGGCGTGGATACAGGAATTTCTCAGATTGTGGATGCTTTGCGCATTGCCATGGCGCCGGAATACCCGGTGACTGTGCTGCTGGAGACGATGGCGGGCAAGGGCAGTGAGATCGGTGGCAATTTTGCTGAACTGCGGGATATTATTGATGGTGTTGGCAGCGAGCATATCGGCGTGTGTTTGGATACCTGTCATGTTTTTGACGGTGGATATGATATTGTCAACGATCTGGATGGCGTTTTGGAGGAATTTGATCGGGTGGTAGGCCTTGACAGACTGAAGGCGCTGCACATCAACGACTCTAAAAATGTTTTTGGCAGCAAAAAAGACCGACATGCCTGTTTGGGTGAGGGTCAGCTTGGGCTTGAGACCTTTGAGAAGATCGTGCGTCATAAGTGCCTTAAGGGTCTGCCTATGATCTTAGAAACACCTAATGAGCTGCCTGGGTATGCCCGGGAGATCCGTATGCTTCGGCAGATGGAAGCGTAATTGTTATGAAATTGATGTAAGGAGGTGATCGTGTGGAAGCTTTTTTGCTTTTCTTTTCCTATGCAGAGGATACCTATGTGTATGTATATCAGGCGGTTTTGCGCTATGTGTTTCCCATACTTGCAATGATTTTGCTGTACCGCACGGTCAAGCCTCTGTTGACTTTTGAGCGGGAGCCGGAGATCTGGGCTTGGCTGTGCCTGCCCAGTGGAAAGCGGTTGCCTATTACCCATTGGGAAAATGTTATCGGTCGCAGCAAACGCAGCGATGTGGTGGTAAATGTCCCTACCATATCCAGGAACCATGCAGTTTTGACCCGGTATGATGACGGAAGTTGGTCCATCTCCGATGCCCATTCCAAAAGTGGCGTGTTTGTTAACGGAGAGCGGGTGGATATTTGCGCATTGGATGAAGAGGATATTATCACTATTGGCGGCGTGGATATGAAGCTTATGCCCATATCCCGGAAGCAGGAAAAGATCCTTGCTAATTTGCGCACCAAAGCAGCAAAGCCCATAACCTCTATTCTGAACCTGTTGATTTTGACCGTTATACAGGTGCTTATGTGCGTGTCGTATATGTTCACGGTTTCTACACTGTACACGGCAGATGTGCTCTTTGGCTTTGGTGGTATTTTTATATGCCAGTGGGCGTTACTAGTGTTCTATCTTTGTATTCGTAAGCCGTCTTTTGAGGTGGAGACCATTGCGTTTTTTCTTTGCACTTTAGGTATGGCGGCTATTGCAGCGGTGACCCCTGGAGAGTCTTTGAAACAGCTGATTGCTCTTGTTATGGGCTTGGCGCTGTTTTTGTGTATTGGTTGGGCTGCCCGGGATTTGGAGCGGGCAAAGAAGATCCGTTATATCGCCGGCGCTGCAGGCATTGCACTGTTGTTGATCACATTGGTGTTTGGCAAGGAATATCACGGCGCGAAGAACTGGCTGCTGATTGGGTCACTGTCCATTCAGCCGTCTGAGCTGAGTAAGGTTTGTTTTGTGTTTATGGGCGCGTCTACTATGGACCGGATCATGAACAAACGGAATATCATTTTGTTCATTGTCTATACTTTGGTCATATGCGCTTGTTTGGCGGTAATGAACGATTTCGGCACAGCGCTTATTTTCTTCGTGGCATTTCTGCTTATTGCATATCTGCGCTCCGGCAGCGTGGGTACTATTGCGCTTGCGTGTACTTCTTTAGGCTTTGCAGGTGTCTTGGTGCTGAAGATCGCGCCTCATGCTTTGCGTCGTTTTTCATCCTGGAGGCATATTTGGGAAGACCCCCTGGGAGTGGGATATCAACAAACAAGGGCGCTGATGTGTATCGCTTCCGGTGGCCTGTTTGGCCTTGGCGCGGGCAATGGCCTTATGCGCAAAATCTTTGCGGCAGACTCTGATGTGGTTTTTGCTACAGTGTCAGAGGAGTGGGGACTACTGGTCAGTGTGATGATGGTGTTTTGTATCATTGCTCTTGCTCTGTTTGCACTTCGTTCTTCTGCTGTCAGCCGCAGCAGCTTTTACACCATCGGAGCTTGCACCGCCGCAGGAATTTTGTTGGTGCAGACCATCTTTAATGCCTTAGGTACTGTGGATGTTCTGCCCTTGACGGGCGTGACCTTTCCCTTTGTTTCCAACGGTGGTTCCAGTATGCTCTGCGCATGGGGACTGTTAGGTTTTGTAAAGGCTGCAGATACGAGGCAAAGTGCCAGCTTTGCTGTGCGCCAGTCCAAGGAAGGGGTGGTGGCGGATGAATAGAATTATGGGCCGCGCCAGGATTTTGATAGTGCTGGTAATGATCCTGTCCCTTGGAACATCCTTTTTCTTAGGTGAATATTTTGTAAGCTCCGGTCAGTGGATACTGTCGCCGGGTTCGCCCCATGTGTATTATGCGGGTAATCTGGGTTGCGGTATTGTTGCGGATCGGGATGGCGTATTGCTGATGGATCTGACTGGAACTCGCACTTATGCGGAAAATAGCCAGCTTCGCATGTCCGTTATGCACTGGCTGGGCGACCGACAGGGTAATATCAGCGCGCCATCGCTGAGCCACTATGCCAATGAAATTGCAGGTTTTGATCCGATCAGCGGTGTATATGCTTATGGTGGCACGGGTGGACAGGCCAATCTAACCCTTTCTGCAAAGGTGCAGATGGCGGCTCTGGAGGCCATGGGCGATTATAAGGGAACGGTTGCTGTTTATAATTATAAGACAGGGGAGATCCTCTGCGCGGTTACTACACCCACCTATGACCCGGATAATGTTCCGGATATTTCAGCAGATACCACCGGCGCATACAGCGGTGTGTATGTGAACCGTTTTGTGCAGTCCACATATACGCCGGGTTCGATTTTTAAGATCGTAACGGCTGCAGCAGCCTTGGAAGGCGTTCCTGACATTATGCAGCAGACCTTTACTTGCGAAGGCGTGCTGGAATACGGCGTTGACAAGGTCACCTGCGAGCAAAAGCACGGCACACTGACCTTCCGTGAGGCCTTTGCACGCTCCTGCAACTGCGCTTTTGCCCAGATTTCTGAACGCATTGGCGGTTTGGGACTTGAAAAATATGCCAAGCAGTTTGGCGTTCTGGATAGCTTGTCGTTTGATGGTATTACTACGGCAAAGGGAAATATCAGTTCCGCCAATGCTGCGGATGTTTTGGTAGCGTGGAGTGCCATTGGCCAGCATAAAGACCTGATTAACCCCTGTAGTTATATGGCCTTTTTGGGGGCTATTGCCGCAGGTGGTGTGGAAGTGACGCCTTACCTTGTGTCGGATATTACTGTGGGCAGTAAGACGACATATTCGGCTGAGCAGCAAAGCGGCAAGCGGATCATGTCGGAAGAAACTGCCCGCACGCTTCAGGAATTTTTGCGCAATAATGTGCAGAATTACTACGGTGATGATAGTTTCCCCGGCTTGACAGTTTGCGGAAAGTCCGGCACTGCCGAGGTTGGCGGAGACAAGAAACCCAATGCCATGTTTACGGGTTTTGTGGCGGATGAGGAATATCCTCTGGCCTTTATGATTGCAGTTGAGGATGGCGGTTACGGCCGACCGGTGTGCGTTCCGATCCTTGCCGAGGTACTTGCTACCTGCAAGGAAGTATTAGATAGTTAAATATGAAACATCCCCTGCATAGGATATTTGCAGGGGGTGTTTTTATGTGCCGTAGGAATCAGATTTGCGGATTTGCATTGCTGGCGTTCAGCCTTGGCTTGTTTGTTGGAACTATGCTGGAATCCGGATTTGTTTGTTTCTTTTTGGGTATGGGCCTTATGGGCATGGGTTTTTGGTGTATCGGCAAAAAATATTAGGCATAAACTTGTCCCTGCTTGAATACATATTACCAGCATACTTGGGATAAGGAGTGAACAGTATGGAGCTAACATTTCAGCAATCCATGTGTCCGTGCCTAAAAACCTTGGTCGGACAGGTAGAAAATCAGGAGCAGACACAGGAAGTCAGAATTTCCGACAGCATGCCGGACGTTGGCCGGGTGCTCGGCTGTTGGGGACAGCCGCTGGTCCGGGGTAAGGAGTGGCGTGCGGATTCCGTTTTGGTCTCCGGCGGGGTCATGGTATGGGCGCTTTACGCGCCGGAGGACGGCACACAGCCCCGGTGTGTTGACGCATGGATCCCGTTCCAATTTAAGTGGGATCTGCCCCAGACCCAGCGGGATGGAACGATCATTACCAATGTGAGCCTGAAAAATATGGACTGCCGCAGTATTTCTGCAAGAAAACTGATGATCCGGGCAACGGTGAGCTTGAATGCCCAGGTTATGGAGCTGCAGGATGTGGAGTTGTATCAGCCGGCGGAAGTGCCGGAGGATGTGCAACTGCTGCGGGTCAGTTATCCTGTGGATGTTCCCCAGGAGGCAGGCGAAAAGGCATTTATGCTGGAAGAGAGTATTGCAATGGGGTCATCTGACCAGGCTGGGAAGATCGTTGGTTGTGAAATGCGCTGCAGTATTACCGATCAGAAAGTATTGGCTGATAAGGTGGTATTCCGGGGAATGTGTTGGCTGCATTTGGTGCACCGAAATTCTGAGGGTGAGATTCAGACGAAGGAACACGAGTTGACTTTCTCGCAATTTGCTGAACTTGATCATAGTTTTGGGAACAATGCCCAGTGTACTGTAACCATGCTTCCCACGGGCCTTGAGCTGGACATGGGCGAGGATGGCGCAATGCAGATCAAGTGCGCCTTGGCTGCCCAGTATGTTATCTATGACAGGATGATGTTGGAGCTGGTAGAGGATGCATACAGTACATCCCGGCATGTGACGCCTGTAATACAGGAGTTGCGCCTTCCTACGCGCCTGGATTGTGACAGGCAGAGTCTTTCTTATTCCGAAATGATACCCATGTCTGCAAGTAAGATCGTGGATGTTACAGCCTGCTGGGAGCAACCGATGGTCAGAGCCGCGGAGAGGGGCGCACAGGCGCAGATCGCGGCACAATATCAAGTGCTTTATGCTGATGAAAACGGTGCGCTGCAAAGCGTCAATGCCAGAGGAGAAGAGATTTGGCAGATGGACTCCGATCCCAGCAATGACATTGTGCTTGCAATTGACTGTCAGTTCCCTCATGGTGAGCTTGGCGGTGAGGGTGTAAACATCACCGGTCAAATGCTTGCGCAGGCAACGGTGATGGGCACAAAACCTATGCCAATGGTCACAAAACTGCAGATTGGCGATACACTGACTGCAGAACCAAATCGCCCGTCATTGGTTTTGCGCAGGTCAGGCAATGAGCGCTTGTGGGATATTGCCAAGGAATACGGCTCAACAGTACAGGCGATCCAGGAGGCAAATGATCTGCAGGATCAGCCTGGGCAAGATCAAATGCTTTTGATTCCTGTGCCATAAGCTAAATAATAACCGCCGTCCCGGGGGAGATCCGGGACGGCGGCGGTGGGCTGTCGCAGCTGGGGTTGCCCGCCTGGATATAGCTTAGGGATTGGATGGGGTATAAATCAAGGGAATCGTGTCGAATCTTCAAGGATTTTTGACTTGTCAATTATGTGCTGCGGTGGTATAATATTCTGGAAAATTACAATAGAAGGTGTTTTCCATGAAAATTGATATTTATTCCGGATTCCTGGGCGCAGGCAAGACTACACTGATCAAGAAAATGATCGCCCAAAGCTATAAAGGTGAAAAACTTGTTCTTATTGAGAATGAATTTGGTGAGATCGGTATTGACGGTGGTTTTCTGCACGATGCCGGTATCAATATTACAGAAATGAATTCCGGCTGTATTTGCTGCAGTCTTGTGGGTGATTTTGGCAAGGCGCTGGTTCAGGTGATAGAAGAGTATCACCCCGACCGGATCATTATTGAGCCTTCCGGTGTTGGCAAGCTGTCCGACGTGGTGGCGGCTGTGCGCAAGGTCACGGATGAGGATGTTTCCCTTGGCTATATGGTGGCGGTTGTGGATGCCTCCAAAGTTAAGGTTTATATGAAGAATTTTGGCGAGTTTTACAATGATCAGGTTCAGACGGCATCTACCATCGTTCTTTCCAGAACGGATGCCATTTCTCAGGACAAGCTGGATGCAGCTGTCGAGCTGCTGCGCAGCCTGAATGATCATGCAGTCTTGGTCACCACACCCTGGGATCAGCTGGATGGTGCGCAGCTTCGCCAGGCTATGGAGGGTGAGGATACATTGGCCAAAACCTTGGAGGAAATGGCCGACGATCATCACCATCATCACCATCATGAGGACGAGCACTGCTGCTGCGGCCACCATGAGCATGAGCATCATCACCATCATGAGGACGAGCACTGTTGCTGCGGCCACCATGAGCATGAACATCACCATCATCATGAGGACGAGCACTGTTGCTGCGGCCACCATGAGCATGAACATCATCACCATCATGAGGACGAGCACTGTTGCTGCGGCCATCATGGGCATGAGCATCACCATCATCATGCGGAAGATGTGTTTACCTCCTGGGGCGTGGAAACAACCAAGAAATTTACGGAACAGGATATCAGAAATGCCCTGCATGCCCTTGACAGCGGTAAATACGGCACGGTGCTTCGCGCTAAGGGTATTGTTGCCGGCACAGAGGGTGCATGGATTCACTTTGATTTTGTGCCCGGTGAGGCGGATGTGCGCAGTGGCAGCGCTGCTGTGACAGGAAAACTCTGTGTGATTGGCGCAAAGCTGGATGAAGCCGGTGTTGCGGCTCTGTTTGGCGTATAAGGAGCGGGCATATGCAACAAATACCTGTTTATGTATTTACGGGTTTTCTGGATTCCGGTAAAACGAAATTTATTCAGGAGACCTTGGAAGATCCGAGATTTAATGCCGGCGAGCGCAC